>CAYXDY010000012.1:0-10567 GCA_964463905.1 uncultured Candidatus Saccharibacteria bacterium | reverse complement strand
ACCCTCGAGAAATACGAGGCTGGTATTGAGCTCCTGGGTACAGAGGTCAAGGCTGTTCGTGGCGGGCGCATGACGCTTGAAGGCGCTTTCGTGATAATACGTGGGGGAGAGGCCTACCTGATAAATGCCAATATTCCTCCATTTCAAGCTAAAAATGCACCCAAGGATTATGACCCGCTTCGCAATAGAAGAATTCTTTTAACTAAAAAGGAAATAGGGGAGCTGGCGGATACAGAGAAGAACAAGAGTTTGACAGTAGTGCCTTATTCAGTGTATAATAAAGGGAAGAAAATCAAGTTGGAACTCCAGTTGGTGAAAGGCAAGAAGACTCGCGACAAGAGAGAGAGTATCAAGCGTCGCGAGACTGATCGCGAAATACGTCGAGAGTTCCGAGGTAGGTCGAGTTGAACGTTGAAAATATATTTGGTCCCGTAAAATGGCTTTGCCAACACGGGACTCGCAAAAATGGGCTTGCCGCGTGATGCGGCTCAGCCGCATTTTACGCGGGGATGAAAGGCATAGACAGTTGGCCTTTTGCTCAAGATGCATACCGAGCATAGACTTAATCTCGTAAAAATTCGTCTAAATGTTAATTGCAAAATTGACTACTAAAGTTAAAGCTGCTGTTTCTCCGTACTTCGGTGCGAAGGACTTCGCTTTCGCTCTAGCTTAACTTCGGTTGGCTAGTGTCCAGCTTATAGACTTCCGATATATAAGCTCGGGCATAATATTATCGGGATAGGAGGGGAAGTGTCGTGGTCCTCCTCCAAAACAAAACGGCTCGACCATAAGATATTTGGCTTACTTAAGAATCTTGTAGTTTAAACAAAAAAGTAAGATAAGTATGTAGACTTCTTGGCAGAAACCTTCTGCACACGAGTTCGATTCTCGTCATCTCCACCACTTCGTTAAAAATCGACCTGAAATACTTCACTTTTCGGGTTTTTTGTGCTATTATTTTGGGATGGATTTCAACTTTTCTAATAAAAAGCTGGGGGGACAGAAGAATAAAAAAAGCAATAAAGAGACCAATTTCGGTAGTTCTATTGCTCTGTCTGTTTTTGTATTTATGCTTATTACAGCTCTCTACTTAGTTGTGTCTGACCCATCTAAACAGAAGACTGAGGAAGTAGCCATATCATCACTTGCACAGAGTGTTATAGTAGGGGAGGTGAAGAGTATTGTTGTGGAAGGCGACCAGCTCACTGTGACCTATCAGGATGATGTAGTGAAGAAGACCAAGAAAGAAGTAGGAGCGTCTCTCTCAGAGACACTTACGAATTACGGAGTCACCCCAGAAGCCTTATCTAAGACAGTCATAGAAATTAAAAACCAAAGCGGATTTGGATATTGGCTTATAAATCTTCTGCCATTTTTGTTGCCGATAGCCTTTATTGTGTTTTTCTTGTGGTATTTATCTAGACAGGTTAGGGGAGCTGGTGTACAGGCTATGACCTTCGGTCAGAGTAAGGCTCGAATTACTGATCCTAATGACAAGAATAATAGAGTTACATTTAAGGATGTGGCTGGAGCTAAGGAAGCGAAGGAAGAGCTTAAAGAAATCGTAGATTTTCTCAAGAGTCCAAAGAAATTCTTAGACATAGGGGCTCGCATACCGAAAGGTGTAATGCTCACTGGTGCTCCAGGCACTGGTAAGACCTTACTCGCACGCGCAGTTGCAGGGGAGGCCGGTGTTCCATTCTTCCATTTATCTGGTTCAGAATTCGTAGAAATGTTTGTGGGTGTTGGAGCCTCCAGAGTAAGAGACTTGTTTAAAATGGCCAAGAAGGCAGCACCAGCTATAATTTTCGTAGATGAAATAGATGCTATTGGTCGTACTCGCGGTGGAGGATTTGGTGGCGGTAATGACGAAAGAGAGCAAACCCTTAACCAAATTCTCGTAGAGATGGACGGCTTTGAGCCGAATGATAAGGTAATAGTCATGGCTGCTACCAACAGACCAGACGTGCTTGATCCAGCCCTCGTGCGACCAGGACGTTTTGATAGAAAGGTGTTGTTAGACCTTCCAGACCGCGCCGACAGAGAAGAAATATTAAACATTCACGCAGTGAAGAAGCCAATGGCAGAAGATATTAATCTTAAGTTGATTGCGGAGCGGACCCCAGGATTCTCTGGGGCAGACTTGTACTCGCTTATGAACGAAGGCGCCATATTGGCTGCACGCGAAAACCGAAAGAAAGTTTTTCAGTTTGACCTTATTCGCGCGATAGAGAAGGTAATGCTTGGTCCAGAGCGCAAGAGCCACCTGCTTACCAAGAAGGAGAAGGAGATTACAGCTTATCATGAAGCCGGGCACGCTATTGTGGCCTCTGTTCTTCCTTACGCTGACCCTGTACACAAGGTATCCATCATCGCTCGCGGTAATGCCGGAGGATACACTCTTAAACTTCCACTCGAAGAGAGGAAGCTCCAATCACGAAAAGAATTCATCGATGACATAGCCATGGCTCTGGGAGGATCTGCCGCGGAAGAGATGATGTTTGGAGATATTACTACTGGCCCTTCAGGTGACTTACAAATGGCTACTAATCTTGCTCGAGCTATGGTAACTAGATGGGGGATGTCAGACGTGCTAGGGCAAGTGGCTCTCTCTTCTTCAGGAGGACGCTCTCCTTGGGCTGACCGAAGCGATAAAGAATATTCTGAGTCCACAGGCACTAAGATTGATGCTGAAGTGCAGAGGATTACTTCTGAAGGACTGAAGACCGCAGAGAGGGTTATAAAGGAACACAAGAAAGCATTTGAGGCTATTGCTAAGAAGCTTATAGAAGTAGAAACTCTCGAGCAAGAAGAATACGAGAAGCTTCTTACTTTGCATGGGATTGAGTTAAAAAAGAAAGAGGAGCCTGCTAAACTTGAAATAGTGGCGTAGAAATGTAATATTACTCTAAGTGCATTGTTTAGTATTTTAACCAATTTCCGCCCTTAGCTGTTTTGGTTAGTTAAACAAGAGGTTATTAAAAAATGTAGTTGTTTCGTATGTTAACCAATTTCCGTCCTTAGCTCAGTTGGTTAGAGCACAGAGCTTATACCTCTGGGGTCCTTGGTTCGAATCCAAGAGGACGGACAATAATAAAAACCCCAATTAATTGGGGTTTTTATTATTGTCCTGAACCGCCTATATTAATATTTTATGTTTTTGCACTATGCTTGTGTTATGCCAGGCATTACCAAAACCGAAATATCTCTGTCCATCGCCCCAGATAATTAGGAGAATTACCAAAGCGTATATGATGTGATCATCTAGTACAGGATTGTTTACTGGAGGTAGACCCACAGCAAGGTACATCAAAAGGAGCATTACTATACCTGCCCAACCACCAAGACGTACCATAATACCCAGAGTTAGAGTTACACCCACGAAGAGTAATCCGAGCATAAATAGCCAATCCACCAACCCACTTCCAGCTAAACTGTTAAAAAATTCTGCGAACGGACCGTGAACTCCGAAACTAAGAAAGCCCGTAGTTGGAGAGCCACCCGCAAGCCAAGCTTTCTCGGCTGTAGTAGCGAACCCAAGACCAAATGTTTTATCCAAAAAAGCCCACAAGAAAATTAACCCCATACTTATTCTTAAAAGACCCAGTAATCCTTTGAATTTATTTGACTCCATATTTATTGTTTTTTAATTTTATGTTTTAATGCTGATAATTTGACTTATCCACTTTACAGAAGGTGACCACTCTCGTGTATAATGATTAAGTAGTTGCGAAACTAAGCAACTATATGTGTATTATACACCATTTTACCAGGTATACAAAGTGAATTATCAACACCTAATACAAATTTTATGAAAAAATCTAAAATTAATTGGCTTAAAATTACACTAGGTCTGGGAATATGTTTTATAATCCGCTTATTTCCTTTTCGTCCTCCTAATATTGAGCCCATATTGGCTACCCAGATGCCTTTCTCTAAGGCTTATGGTCCTCTTGTTGGATTTTTCTTCGCTTTTTTCGGGATTATACTTTTTGATTTAGCCACCGGTCACTATGGAGTATGGTCATATCTTACCGCTGGGGCTTACGGCATATTAGGCATATGGGCCTTTTATTTTTTCCGTAAAAGAGAATCAACTAGATGGAATTATGTACGTTTCGCAATCATGGGAACTTTGTTTTTCGATATTATTACTGGTTTATCAGTCGGTCCGATGTTTTTTAACCAACCCTTTATGGAAGCACTTATAGGCCAGATACCATTTACTTTATGGCACCTACTCGGCAATGTGTCATTTGCTTTTATTCTTAGCCCGGCTATCTATAACTATGTTATAGAAAATAAAAACTTGAAGCCCCATTTTCTTATCAGCATACTTAGAGCGAAGAAAAATATATGAAAAATCTCAAAAAATATAAAGCCTTAGCGCAAATCAAGAAGAGGGACGAACAGATTGTCCCTTTTGATTCTGAGCATATCTTTCGAGCCGTTTTACGAGCAATGCAATCCAGTAATGAGGGAGGGGAAGTGGAAGCCAAGCAAGTAACCATGAAAGTCTTAGACGCTTTGCTTGTGTTCAAACAAGAACAAAAAATTAAAGTATTTATTCCTAGCGTAGAAAACATACAAGACATAGTAGAAAATGAGTTAATAGCTAGCAATTTTATTCAAACCGCCAAAAATTATATTTTATATCGCAAGAATCGCGCTGAAGTAAGAGAGAGGGTGGGGTTTGTTCCCGAGAAGGTACGAAAGCTGGTTGTGGATAGTAAAAAATATTTCCGTAATCCACTAGCAGAGTTCGTGTATTATCGTACTTACGCTAAATGGATACCAGAAGAGGGAAGACGAGAAACATGGATTGAGACAATAGATAGATATATAGATTTTATGAAAGAAAATTTAGGCTCCAAGCTCTCAAATGGAGAATATGGTGAAATCCGAGAAGCCATACTAAAACAAGAGATTATGCCATCAATGAGGCTTCTGCAATTTGCTGGTAGGGCGGCCCGCAAGACCAATATTTGCGCCTATAATTGCTCATTTATTGCCCCTAAATCCTTCCGAGATTTCGCTGAGATAATTTATGTCTCTATGTGTGGCACAGGAGTGGGTTGGTCAGTAGAAAGCGAAAACATTCAAGCTCTACCTCAGATTAAAAAGCAAACAGGTAAAATGTCACCAACATATGTAATTCCCGACAGCAAGGAAGGATGGGCGGAGGCTTTCGCCCTAGGTTTAGAGACGTGGTTTGGTGGAGCTGATATTACATTTGATTATTCTCTGATTCGTCCAGCAGGATCAATATTAAAGACAATGGGTGGCAAGAGCTCTGGTCCAGGACCAATTCGTTCTCTTCTAGAGTTTAGTCGCGAAAGAATATTACGCAGACAAGGAAGAAGACTTACCAACTTAGATGCTCACGATATTATTTGTAAGATTGGTGAGTGTGTGGTGGCTGGCGGAGTCAGGAGGAGCGCCATGATTTCTTTGTCCGACTTAGACGATGAGGCCATCCGTGATTCTAAGAAGGGTCAATTTTACAATACAGAAGCCCAGAGAATGCTCGCTAATAATTCAGCAGTATATAATACCAAGCCAAGCACTTATGAGTTCTTAGACGAATGGACAGCTCTAGCTAAGTCTGGAAGTGGAGAACGGGGGATATTTAATAGGGGTGGCTTAGTGAAGACACTACCCGAGCGAAGGCTGAAGCAATTTTCTTCAGGTAATTTTCCAGCATGGGGCACCAATCCTTGCGGGGAGATTATATTACAATCAAAACAATTTTGTAATCTAAGCGAAGTGGTAGCTAGAGCCGAAGACACAGAAGAGACACTAATGCGTAAGATTCGTCTAGCCACCATTTTGGGAACTTATCAATCATCTCTTACTTATTTCCCATTTTTGTCTCCCGAGTGGAAGAAAAATTGCGAGAAAGAGAGGTTGCTCGGAGTATCCATCACTGGGCAATGGGATTGTAAGGTTGCTCGTGATGGGGAAGTACTTGAAAAATTAAAACAAGAATCAATTAAGGTTAATAAAAAATACTCTAAAGTATTTGAGGTGAATGCCTCCACTTGTATAACCTGCATCAAGCCTTCTGGTACGGTGTCGCAGACTGTAGACTGTGCCTCTGGCATGCACCCTAGACACGCACCGTACTATATTCGTCGGGTCCGGATCTCCGCCACTGATGCTTTATTTAAGATGCTTAAAGACCAAGGAGTGCCTTATTTCCCTGAAGTAGGACAAACCAAAGAGGATGCCACTACATTCGTTTTAGAATTCCCAGTTAAGGCGCCTGAGGGGGCAATTTGCAAAGATGATATTTCTGCAATAGATCAGCTAGAACATTGGAAAGTTGTTAAGAAAAATTTTACCGAACACAACCCATCTGTGACTATCTCAGTGGGCGATGAAGAGTGGATCTTGGTGGCAAATTGGGTTTATGAAAATTGGGATTTAGTTGGAGGGTTATCATTCTTGCCTAGGAGTAACCACGTGTATCAGCTCGCTCCTTATGAGGCAATTACCAAAGAGCGTTATGAAGAGATGCAAAAAAGAATGGAAGATTTAGATTTTTCTAAAATTGTGACTTATGAAAAGGTCGATGAGACTGAGGTTAAGAAGGAGCTCGCCTGTGTCTCTGGCGTATGCGAAGTTTAATCTATGCTTTTAGCTTTCACAGGAGATGGGAAGGGTAAGACAACCGCGGCATTGGGTAATGCTCTTCGTCTCTTGGGAGCCGGCAAGCAGGCAGTAATGATTCAGTTTATCAAAGGCCCCTGGCAATCCGGAGAACATAAGTCTGTGGAGCGCCTAGCCCCCGACTTTAAAATAATTAAAACAGGCAAAGGCTTCGTCGGTATATTAGGGGATACTTTACCCATCAGCGAACACATCAAAGCTGCAGAAGAAGGATTCAAAATAGCGAGGCAACAGATATCTTCGGGGAAGTATCATTTGCTTATCTTAGATGAAGTGCATAATGCAATAACTCTGGGCCTAGTGCCTGTGTCATATGTTTTGGCATTTTTAGATTATGCCAAAGACAAAGTTGAGCACATCATTACCACAGGTAGAGGAGCACCACAAGAGATTATAGATAAAGCTGACCTGGTAACTAAAATTGAAAACATTAAACACCCTTTTGATAATGGCAAGTTGGCCGAGAAGGGGCTGGACTTCTAAGATTAGTAAATTATTAAAAAAAATAAAATGTACGGATAAATTAAAACAATATTATGTCGCGATTGGGGAAGAAGGTGAGAATCCTTCACAGTGCCGCTACGGTAAACTGAGGCTCAAGCTTTAGTAAGTCCGAATACCAGTCGTGAAATAAGTCCCGAGCAGGAACTAGAAGCAGCAAGTGCTTTCAAACCCCTCCTCGGTAGGGATTTTTATTTTTAAATTATTATGAAACTACAAAAAATTTGGTGGAAGGGAATAATTTTAATTACTATAGTTGCTTTTGGATTTTCGGTATTGATGGAGAAAGAGTCCCCAGAAGTCTATTTGATAATTGATCCACCAGAGAGTGTTCTGGAATACAAAGCTAATATACTACCAGAATCTCCCCCGAGCACTGAACGAGGGGGGATAGCATTTTTGCAAGTTAGTGGGGATACATACGAGAGCGATGTCGAAGGCGAGTTAAGTGTTTATGAGTTTATGAAAAAAATAAGGACAGAAAATAAAATTGACTTTAAGGATAAAACGTATCTAGGAATGGGGAAATTAATAGAAGAAATAAATGGGCAGAGAAGTGATGGGAGTAGAAACTGGATATATTACGTGAATGGCGAACGGGCAAATATTGGAGTTTCCAATTATTGGATTAAGCCAGGCGATATCGTGTCCTGGAAGTATAAAATTAATAATTAATAATTAATAAATTTTATGAAAAAAATAAGAGAAATCCTACAGTGGGTGCTCTTAGTAATGTTGGTTTTTATTGGCCAAGCAAGTATGGCCTTTGCGGACATAAACTTAACAGTCAGGGATGGCGACACGAAAATATTTGAAGGTATTATTCCCTTACCAGAAGAAGGTATGCTCGAAATGAGTGATAACACAGGTGAAGTTCGTGAGGTAAACATGCAGAGTGTTCTTGCCATCCTTAGCATGGCAGACCAAGAAAGTGATAGTTTTTCAATATCAAATCTGGAATATTATCCACCATTTAATCCGGATTCCGACCCAGTCGGTTCTTTATATCTCAAGTGTATTATCGGATCAGATACTGGGGAGAAATGTGACAATTGGCAATACGTTGTAAACGGAGAATATGTTTTGGTGGGAATGGATAAAAAGATACTCTCGGATGGAGAGTCGGTGTACATTTACTTTGGCCCGCAAAATAAAATAACATTAAGCTCGGGTTCTATAACGACGGCCGAAGAGTTGACGGTAAATGCACAGAAATATAATTACGAACAAAACGAGTGGCTCATCCGGACTGAAGTCACTGTAGGTGTCACTCAGCCTGACCCTAATAATCCTTGGACTCCAGTCGAAGTGACAACCCTTTTGGTTGGTGAGAATGGACAAGCTGTTTTCTCGTCGATTCCTGAAGGTTCATATAATGTTGGAATAAAAGAAGATTTTTATTTCCCAATAGAACCACTTGTAGTTACGGCTCCTCCGGTCGTAAGTAGTGGGGGAGGGTCCTATGTTTATGTTTACCCTGTTGCCCCAGAGAAGCCCGAAAAAAAGAAATTTGACATTGATGCGGCATTTGATTTTTTGTCCCGAATGCAGAAAGATAATGGATCGTTTGGTTCAGATTTATATACTGATTGGGTAGCTACGTCATTTGGGGCTTACGAGAACCCAAACCACAAACTAAAGCCCACAATTAAGTTGGTAAACAATATGGGTGAATTTGATTCTACTAGTGTATCGCTTACTGACTTACAAAGGCATGCGATGGCTTTAATGTCCTTGGGTCTTAATCCCTATAATACAAACAATGTTAATTACATTCAAAAAATAGTCGACAGTTTTGACGGAACTCAGTTCGGGGAAATTGATCAGAATAATGATGACATTTTTGCCTTAATAGTTTTACAGAATGCAGGTTATTCTAGTGAAGAGGATATAATTAAGGGCACCATTGCCAATATTATTGCCAAGCAGAATAAAAATGGATCATGGAATGAAAGCATAGATATGACTGGGGCAGCAATTCAAGCTCTTGCTCTTTTTTCGGTAGACGAGCAAGTAAAGAACGCTTTGTTGGCGGCTAAAGATTTTCTAAAGCAAAATCAAAAGGAAGACGGTGGCTGGGGCAATGTCTCTTCGACGGCTTGGGCCATTGGAGGGGTTCTCTCTCTTAACGAGAAGCCGGAAGAATGGACAAGAAACGACGCAACCCCGATTGATTATTTAGCAACTAATCAAGACATCGATGGAGGTATTAAAAATAAATATTTAGAGAATAGTATATGGGAGACAGCGTATGCTCTCACAGCCCTATCTGGTAAGACGTGGAATCAGATAATGCAAAAATTCAATAAACCAGAAGAAAAGATAAATGAACAGAAGAAAGATGAAATAGAGAAAAAATTGGATGAGGTTTTGTTTTTGTTGGAAACTAAAACAAAAGCAGTAGAGAGAGCGAAAGCGAAAAGCATAACAAGTAGAACAACAGAAACAGTAAAGATGCCTGAAAGTTTGAAACTCACCAGTCAAAATACTGCTACCCTTGTTAATGCTTTTGAGGATACGCAAAAAGAAATAAAGGCTACTAAAAAAGAAGGGTGGTTTAAAAGATTAATAAAAGGAATTTTTGGGTTTTAAATGGTTGCATTTTGTTGCAACTTGTCTCATACTTGGAGAATGAAGACAAAGAAGATTAAAAGACCCCTTCCACGCTCTGCCTATGAGAAGAATGCCGTTACTTACAAGATTTTAGCCAACTCTAAAAGGCTAGAAATCTTGAACTTACTCCGAGAGCAAGAAATGCCAGTAGAGACCTTAGTTAAAGAGCTAGGTATCAGTAAAGCTAATGTCTCTCAGCACCTAGCTCTCCTTCGCCATGCAAAGCTGGTGACAGTGCACCGTGTGGGCCTAAACGCCTTCTATAACATCATTGATCCCCGAATAGTAGAACCTTGTCGCATATTACACAAGCTTGCCTTAGGAGCTAGATAATTATTCAAAGTGGAACTCCCCAGCTTTAGCTTTTACTTTATCTTTAAGTAGGGGATATTTAATTAGTTCTGGATCTGTCTCAATTAGACTCACTGCTTCCGTGCGGGCGGCTTCTACCATTTTAATATTCTTTATTGCTTCCATGCCTAGGTCGGTGATGCCCCATTGCTTAGTGCCTCCTAGCTCACCTGCACCACGCAAGGCTAGATCAAGCTCCGCTAGCTCAAACCCGTTTTTAGCTGTCTTAAGCGCTTTTAATCTCTCTATCGTCTTCTCACTCTTCGCCTCAGCAAAGATGTAGCAGTACGCTTGATGTGTGCTTCTGATAACTCGTCCTCGGAGTTGGTGGAGCTGAGCGAGGCCGAAGCGTTCTGCGCCTTCAATGATTATTATTGTGGCATTAGGCACGTTGACTCCGACCTCCACCACCGAAGTTGCGCACAAGATA
>CAYXDY010000011.1:0-11184 GCA_964463905.1 uncultured Candidatus Saccharibacteria bacterium | reverse complement strand
ACAGATGCTTGTACTGGCTTAATCACATTCGGATCTTCATGTAATCTAGCTTCTCCTAGAACTATCACCCAGGGTAAGTCTATCCAGCTCTGCTGGAGTAGTAACACAGCATCTTGCACGGGTAGCAACTTCTCTACTGGCGGATTGGCTTCTGGCACTATCAACTTGTCTCCAAGCTCTACAACTACTTACGGTATTAGTTGCGATGGAGGAATTAACACAACCGCCACAGTCAATGTCAGAAGAGTTCCAAACTTTATTGAAAATTAAAAATTAAAATTAACACAAAAAAGTCCCCTTGTTGGGGATTTTTTTGTTATACTATATACAATGCAAATCAACGAAGAACAGTTGAAGAAATTTATTCTAGATTCCTCTCTGCTTACTCGGGCTGAGCTTGACTCTGCAGTGAAGCGCGCCGAAGAAAAAAGTCAAAAGCTAGGTGATGTATTACTCTCTGAAGGGAAGATTGGTGAAGCTGACTTAAAGAGAATGGAGGCTTTCGTTCTCGGTATACCATTCATAGATCTTTCTGATACCAAGGTAGACTTCTCTGTGCTTTCGCTTATTCCGGAGCCTATTGCGCGCAATTACAACATTGTTGCTTATGCCAAAGATGATAAGTCTCTGGAGGTGGCTATGCTCGATGTAGACAATCTTCCCCTTATTGATTTCATAAAGAAGGGTTCTGGGCTTAGGATATTGCCTAGGCTTACTGACTCAGCTTCCGTAAGGGCTGTCTTAGTCCAATATCGCAAGAGCTTGCAGGCCGACTTCGACAATATAATTCAGAAGGAGTCCAAGTCTATTCAGCCCACAGCAGAAGAAGGGGAAAAGTCTGAGACAGAGCTCAAGACTCTTGCCGAAGACTTGCCGGTGGTCAAGATTGTGGACTCGCTTATCTTTCACGCTATTTTACAAAATGCTTCCGACATCCATATTGAGCCAGGGGAGAAGGACCTCATGGTGCGTTATCGTATCGACGGCATCTTACACAACACCATGACTCTAAGCAAGAATGCTGCTGCAGGTATCACTGCTCGTATCAAGGTGCTCGCCAATCTCAAGCTCGATGAGAAGAGGCTACCTCAAGACGGAAGATTTAAGATCGACCAAAATGGTGAGAAGATTTCCTTCCGTGTATCTACTCTTCCCACCTTCTTCGGCGAGAAGACTGTTATCCGATTACTTAAAGAAAATACTCACGGATTCTCTCTTGAGTCTCTCGGCTTTCATGGTGAAGCCTTAGAGAGAATATATAGTTCTCTTAAGCTAAAGACTGGAATGGTGCTGGCTACAGGTCCTACTGGCTCTGGTAAGACCACCACTTTATACACCATGCTTGATATCTTAAATAAGCCAGAAGTTAATATTTCTACCGTAGAAGATCCGATAGAGTATCAGATGGCTCGGGTCAACCAGACTCAGGTTAAGCCAGAGATAGGGCTCACTTTTGCCAATGGTCTCCGCTCGCTCTTGCGTCAGGACCCAGACATAATAATGGTCGGAGAGATACGCGACAATGAGACAGCCTCTCTCGCTATCAACGCTTCGCTCACTGGCCACTTAGTGCTCTCAACTATACACACCAACTCTTCTGCTGGGGCCATCCCTAGACTTATTGATATGGGAGTCGAGCCTTTCCTTATCGTATCTACTGTGAAGGTAATAATAGCTCAGAGGCTTGTACGTAGACTTCTGCCTAATAAAGAGAAGTATTTCCTCTCTAAAGCTGAGTTAGCCAACTTGTCTAGAATTATAGACCTAGATCGTATGCTTGAAATGCTAAAGAAAGAAAATATTGTCGGCAAGAATGATACTTGGGAGAAGATTCCTTTCTATCGGCCCGTCAAGAGTGCTGAGAGCGAGGATGGCTACGCGAGTCGTACAGGAATTCATGAAGTTATGAAGGTTACTCCCACTATACGTGAGATGATAATAAAGGGTGCTTCTCAGGATGCCATCGAAGAGCAGTCTAAGAAAGAGGGGATGATGACAATGGTAGAAGATGGAGTGTTTCAGGCAGTCTTGGGAGCGACAACTCTAGAAGAAGTCTTCCGTGTGGTGTCTGAATAGGCGATAAAAAAATGCTTTTTGCATATAAAACAAAATTAAAAAATGGGGAACTTTTCGAAGGCACTATGGAGTCTCCAGATCGGTTTACTCTGGCCCGCGAACTTCGAAGTAAAGGGGGTATACCTATATCTATTACCGAACACAAGACTGGGCTTTCAAATTTCAGTGATCAATTCAGCCAGATGTTCTCCAAGGTCAAGCTAGAGGAATTAATAATTTTAACTAAAAATTTGAGTGGAATGCTTAAAGCTGGGCTTTCGTTGCACAGAGCACTGTCTGTATTGGAGAAACAAACCAAGAACCCTAAGCTTAAGAGTATCTTGGTATCCCTTGGTAATGAAATAAACATAGGAAGCACATTGTCTATTGGACTAGATAAATATCCAAAGGTTTTTTCTAAGCTTTTTGTTTCTATGGTTCGCGCTGGAGAAGAGTCTGGCAACCTGGCTAACGCTCTTACTGATATAGGTATAAATCTAGATAAGACTTACTCACTTAATAAAAAGATTAAAGGCGCTCTTATTTATCCCGGGGTCATTATGTCGGCGATGGTGGTGGTGGGGATATTAATGTTTGCTTTCGTTGTACCAACACTCGCAGGCACCTTCAAGGAGCTTGGGGTAGAGCTTCCAATGTCCACTAAAGCCATTGTTGCTTTAGGGAATTTCTTCTCTGCGAATCTTATTCTTACTTTTGTAATTCTTTTAGTTTCAGTTTTCGGCATTATGGCTTTATTGCGCTCAGGCTTCATAACTAAATATGTGGATTTTTTAATTATCAAACTACCAGTTATAAAGGTTATGACTTCGGAGCTTAACACAGCTCGTACCGCTCGCACCATGTCCTCGCTCCTAGTGTCAGGGGTACCTATCACTCGAGCGGTAGATATTACGGCAGATGTAGTGCAAAATAAATATTACAAAGAAGTCTTGATGCAATCAAAGACAGCCATCGAACGTGGGGCGCCATTCTCAGAGGCTTTCCGCGCTCATCCAGAGCTATATCCAGTGATGATGACTGAGATGATTCAAGTAGGAGAGGAGACAGGCAAGCTCTCAGACATGTTGCTGGACGTGGCGCTATTTTACGAAGAGGCAATTGAAAACAAAACCAAGAATCTGTCTACCATCATAGAGCCACTACTTATGGTGATGATAGGTGGTGGCGTAGGGTTCTTCGCTATATCCATGATTTCACCTCTGTATTCTGTTTTAAATGTTATAGAATAGATATATGCATGCTACTTATCACAAAGGAGTAACTATTGTGGAGTTATTAATAATTTTTGCCGTACTTGGAGTATTGCTTTTGGTTGTTGCACCGCAGTTTTCTGCAATGAAGCAAAGGGTTGTATTGAATTCCACCACCGAAGAGGTGCTCTCAGCTTTAGACAAAGCTCGAGCAAGAACTCTGGCCTCAGAAGACTCTTCAGAATACGGAGTTCGTTTTGAATCAACACAGCTAGTTATTTTTAAAGGCACTATTTATTCTGCATTAAGTGCCGAGAATGAAGTGATAGCTTTGACCGCACCTGCTACAATAACTAATGTAACTTTAAATGGGGCAAGTGGCGCTATAGGAGAGCTTTATTTCAATAGAATATACGGCTCACCTAGCAAGTCTGGTACGGTAATAATTTCTGTCGAGTCCTTGTCTAAGACAATAACCATTAACCCTGTTGGGATCACCAGCTCAAACTAAATGAGAAATTTTTTTACAAAGAGGGGATTTATGACAGTAGAGATAATTATCGGATTATCAATTATTTCCGTCTCTCTTCTTGCTTTCTTAAATGTGGCTGAGAAATCCGTCAGCTTGTCTCAGCATTCTGTCAGAAATACTCAAGCAGCCTTCTTGCTAGAAGAGGGGGCAGAGGCGGTGCGCATACTGCGAGATAATGATTGGAGTAATATTTCTAGCTTAAGCCTCGGCACGAATTATTATCCAACTCTCATAGGCACTACTTGGTCATTGTCTGCTACTCCGAACTCTGTAGATGGCTTCACCAGAGTGGTCAATGTCTCTGCCGTTAATAGGGATGCATCCACTCAGGATATTTCTACTGTTGGCAATATAGACGCAAGGAGCAAGCTTGTTACTGTCACAGTAAGCTGGTTAAGGGGCACCACAACTCAATCCAAATCATTACAATTTTATCTAATGGATATATTTAATTAATTTACAATTCTCAATTTGCAATTTTACAATGAAAATTCGAAATTTTAAAAATTACAAATCAGGCTATACTATAGTGGAGTTAATATTTTATATTGCTTTGTTTGGGACCCTTTCTTTGCTAGTAATTAATGGTCTTATGTCCATGACAACTTCCTTCCGAGAGACAATGATACAGAGGGAGATTTCTAATAGCGCAGGAATATTGGAGCGTATCTCTCGAGACATTAGACAAGCTAATGATATTACCACTATTTCTGAAGATAGTATTATTTTAAGTACCACCGACCAAGCCGGGGACCCTAAGACCGTGCAATTCTCTCTAAATGGAAACAATGTTGAGTTGAGAGAAAATAATATATTAATTGGGAACCTCAATACTCCCAATATTGAGGTCGGGGCACTGTCTTTTACTGAGCTTACTACCACACGAGGTAGGGCAGTAAGGATCTTTATGGCAATATCTTCTACAAAAGACATTCATGAGCGGGAGTATTATTTTTATAATACAATCGTCTTACGAGGTAGCTATTAATTTATGAAATATTTAATTTTTTTAAAAAATAAAAGTGATAGACAAAAGGGGGCCGCATTGATGATTTCTGTCGTATTCTTCTTGTTCTTATCTCTTGCAATTACCGCTGGCTTGGTGACGCCGACAGTAAGAGAATTCCGCAATGTAGATACATATTTAAAATCTCGCCAAGCATATTTCTTGGCTGAGTCTGGCGTGGAAGATGTGGCTTATCGAACTATAAATGGTATTACCGTTTCTGCTACTGAGGCCTTGTCTCTTGGCGGGTATACTGCTAATACTTCTAGCACCACTTTAATTGGTAATTTAAGACAAATTATTTCTTTAGGTGATGTTAATAACTTTGAGAGACAAGTGGATGTAGTCCTGCGGACAGGAGAAGGGGTTGTTTTTAAATACGGTACTCAAGCCGGGCAAGGAGGTTTCGTGTTTCAAAATAATTCTTACGTTACTGGAAATATTTATTCAAATGGTAATATTGTGGGGTCCAACGGTGCCTATATCACAGGTAGCGCCTTTGTGGCCGGAGATACAGGATCAATTTCGAATATGAGAGTGGGCTATGGTGGCACTGGAGATGCGCATGCCAATACGGTGACCGGCTCAACTATTACTGGGAATTTGTATTGTAAATCCGGCTCTAGTAATAATAAATCTTGTGATACTTCACAACCAAACCCAAATCCAGAAGATCTACCTATTAGTGACGAAAACATAAGTGCCTGGAAGGCTGATGCTGAAGCTGGAGGAGTAACCAACGGTAGTGTGACAATTTCTACTCCGACCACTCTTGGCCCAAGGAAGATAGTAGGCAATCTCACCATAGATAGCACTTTAACTATTGCTGATACTGTGTACGTTACAGGTAATCTGATTATTAATATTAACAAGAAACTCAGGCTTGACCCTTCATACGGGGCGACTTCAGGGATAATTATTGCTGATGGATATATCACTATTAATAACGGCGTCACATTTGAGGACTCTGGTACAGCCGGGAGTTATATACTGCTTTTATCAGAAAGTATGTGTGACGCGAGCATGGCAGGTGCTCCTTGCAACGGTAATAACGCTATTAGAGTTAGTAATAACTCAGATATTTCTATTGTAAATGCCCAGAAGGGTACTGTATTCTTCAGCAATAATGCCCAAGTTAAGGAAGCAGTGGGGAACAAGATAGAGCTTAGTAACAATGTCGGGATTAGCTACGGTAGTGGTTTAATTAATGTTAATTTCACCAGTGGACCTTCGGGGGCTTGGGTTATTGATAGTTGGCGCGAAGGGCAATAATTTTATGGTACAATCTCTCTATGCCTAAAAAGATAATTATCGCCAACTGGAAGATGAACCCTTTAACTGGTAAAGAAGGAGTTAAAATATTCTCTAGTGTAGCCAAAGGAGTGAGTAAAATAAAGAAAACAGATGTAGTAATCTGTCCACCGTATATATTTCTTAAAGAAGTTAAAAATATTTCTAAGAAGATTTCTCTAGGTGCTCAAGATGCTTTCTGGAATGAGACTGGCGCATTTACTGGGGAAGTATCTTCTGAAATGCTCAGAGAGATGGGGGTAAAGTATGTAATTCTAGGACATTCAGAACGAAGGTCTATGGGTGAGAGCAACGCTGATATAAATAAGAAGATAAAGGCAGCTCTTTCTGCTGGGCTTAAGCCAATTCTGTGTGTGGGTGAAGAGATTCGCGATGAGGAACATGGATATTTTAACCTAGTTAAGACTCAAGTAGAGGAATGCTTGAAGAGTATTCAGAAAGATTTAATTCCTAAAATTATTATTGCTTACGAGCCTGTGTGGGCATTATCTACAACTAAGAACAGAAGAGACGCCACTGCTAAGGATTGCGAAGAGATGATTATTTACATCCGTAAGATTCTTTCTATAATGTTTTCACCAGCAATTGCTCAGAAGGCTCAAATAATTTATGGTGGCTCGGTTAACGATCGAGACGCAGAGGAATATCTGGTGGGCGGGGGAGCAGAAGGACTGCTCGTGGGTAAAGCGAGCTTGGACCCAAAGAAACTTTTAGGAATTATTAATATTGCAGAGAATATTTCATAAAATGAAATCCATAAAGAGTGCGAAGAATTTAAAGGGCAAGAAAGTTTTAGTACGGGTGGACTTCAATCTCCCCATAAAAGAGGGTAAGGTTGCCGACTTCTTCAGAGTGCATAAAGCTATTCCGACTATTAAATTTCTCATTTCTAAGGGGGCTAAGGTTATATTGATTTCTCATTTAGGTAAAGGAGGTGAGACCTTGGCACCTGTGCATAAATTTTTAAATAAACTAATAAAGACAATGTTTGTTCCGGAAGTTGTGGGCGAGAAGGTGAATAAAGCTGTAGCTTCGATGAAGAATGGAGATGTAGTTCTACTTGAGAACTTAAGAAATGACACAGGTGAAAAAGAATCTAGTAAATTGTTTGCCATGAATCTTTCTCAGCTTGCAGATATGTATGTAAATGAAGCCTTTCCGGTCTCTCATCGTAAAGACGCTTCAATTGTTCTAATCCCTAAAATGCTTCCGTCTTATGTTGGCTTGCAAATGGAAGAAGAGATTAAAAATCTTTCCAAGACTTTTAAATCTCCCAAGCATCCATTTTTATTTATTTTAGGTGGAGCTAAATTCGAGACTAAGATACCTCTAATCAAGAAATATCTAAAGTTAGCTGATTATGTATTTATTGGCGGAGCTCTGGCTCACGATTTTTTGAAAGCTAAGGGTTATGAGGTAGGGAAGTCTCTGGTGAGCGATTCTAGTTTCGGGATTGAAGCTATGTTAAAAAATAAAAAGTTAATTCTCCCAGATTACGTTGTAGTTAAGAGTGGGGAGAAAATTATAGAAAAAAGTGTAAAAGACATAAATAAAGACGATGTCATTATAGATGTTGGTGTTAAATCAGAAGAAAAGTTAATTTCAATAATTAAATCAGCTAAAATGATTCTCTGGAATGGACCACTTGGTAAGTACGAGGTTGGCGGGGCTAAGTCCACAAAAGACATATTGAAATTAGTAGCGGCATCAAAAGCCGAAAGTATCATAGGGGGAGGAGATACAGTAGTGTTAGTCTCTGAGCTCAAAATGGAAAAGAAATTTTCCTTCGTCTCAACAGGAGGTGGCGCAACACTAGACTTCCTAGCCAACGGCACTCTACCTGGAATTAAGGCATTAAGGTAACTGTTTTTTACGAGGTATCAGGTGTATATGAGCGTGGGGGACGTCAATTCCTATTATCTTCATTTCTATATAATCACTTTCAGTATCTTCTTTCATTTTGAGGGCTAACATTTGTGTGGCGCCGAACCACTCATTGGCTATTTCGCCAGGCACTTCGTAGAACCATTGATGATGTTCTTTAGGTATCACCAATGTGTGCCCTGGAGTTACGGGGTGGATATCTAAAAAAGCGACCACAAATTCATTTTCATATAAAAAATGTGTCGGGATCTCGCCATTTATTATTTTACAAAATATGCAATCGTCCATAGAAATAAAATAAATAAGTTTTTTGAGTGGTCTGGGGATTGTTTCCGAGGACCCGAGAAAAATTTGATTTATTTTGTTTCTATATTATATGTTTATATATGCTAAAATGCAATGATGCAAAAGTATGGGGAATTACTACGGACTCTCTTAGAGAAAAGAGGTATTACTAATGAAGCTGAGGCTGACATATTTCTTAACCCCAACTACGAGCGTGATATGCACGACCCATTCCTAATGCGCGATATGGAGAAGGCCTGCGTGCGTATATTTGAGGCCATGGAAGGAGGAGAGAAAATAGCCATTTATGCGGATTATGATTGTGATGGTATCCCCGGAGCAGTAATCCTACGGGATTTACTTAAACTCGCCAATTATGCTAATTACGAAATATACATTCCAAAGAGGAATTCCGAGGGATACGGGCTCAATATGTCTGCGCTTAAGGAGCTGAAGGATAGAGGGGTGAAGCTGGTAATCACCGTAGACCTCGGCATTACAGCAGTAGACGAAGTGGCTCAAGCCACAGTAGACGGCATGGAAGTAATAATTACTGATCATCACCTGCCTAGTGATGCATTACCTCGAGCCTATGCAATACTCAATCCTAAAACAGATGACTATCCAGAGAAGATGCTTTGCGGAGCTGGGGTGGCCTTCAAGCTGGCGCAAGGATTTATCAAGAAGTATGGCGAGTATTATAAGATTAAGCCCGGAGCAGAGAAGTGGATGCTAGATATGGCTGGGCTCGCCACACTCTCCGACATGGTGCCACTTTTGGGGGAGAATAGAGTGATAGCGTATTTCGGAATGGTGGTCTTGCGTAAGTCTCCACGGTTGGGTTTACAAAAGCTCCTCGCAAATATGAAAATTGACCAGAGATACTTGGCTGAAGACGATATTGGGTTTATGGTGACTCCTCGTCTTAACGCTGCTTCACGTATGGACGACCCCATGCGAGCCTTTGAGCTTCTTTCTACGGAAGACGTGGCCGAGGCAGGCAAGCTCGCTGACCATCTCTCTAAGATTAACGATGAACGCAAAAGCATAGTGACCAGTATAATGCGTGAGGTACATAAGAAATTTGAGACTAGAGAAATAAATGAAGTCATTGTAATAGGCAATACAGAATGGAAGATAGGCGTGCTTGGGTTGGTAGCCGGCAAGCTCTGCGACGAATACAAGAAGCCTGTATTCGTCTGGGGGAGAGACGAGAATGATGCCATCAAGGGTTCGTGTCGTTCGCCTGGGTCTGTGTCAGTGGTGGAGCTCATGTCCCACTCGAAGGATTCATTCCTAGAATACGGCGGGCACGAGCTCGCAGGAGGGTTTACCGTAGACAACGAGAAGCTTCACTTCTTAGAAGATGCATTGTGCGTTTCTTACAATAATGTAGCTCAGAAGGAGAAGGTTGCTAATGTGGAATACGACATAAATATTGGATTGGATGCTGTACATAAGAAGAATTGGAAGGAGATAGAGAAGATGGCGCCTTATGGCTTGGCCAATCCGAAGCCAGTATTCCTCTTCGAAGGCGCTCACATAGATAAGCTTAAGAAATTTGGCAAGAATGGCTCAGGGGAACACCTGGAGATAATATTCAGCAACGGCGGCAAGAACAGAGCAGTTGCTGTGGCCTTTTTCTCTGGGTTAGATACATTTAAGACTGGGCTGGAAGAAGGCAAGAAGGTCAACCTGCTATCCACCTTCGACCTATCTAGATTTAGAGGCAAAGAAGAGCTAAGATTGAGAGTAGTTGATATACTATAAAATATGAAAGACACAGTACACATATATACAGACGGAGCGGCGAAAGGGAACCCTGGTAAGGCAGGATGGGGAGTTGTGTGTTTATTAGGTAATAAGGTTCATGAAATAGGAGGACGAGCAGACCATGCTACCAACAATCAGATGGAGCTCACTGCAGCCATTGAAGGATTGAAGCACTTAAGGAAAAACAAGTTTGAGAATGCAGAAGTCTTTTCAGATTCTAAATATGTAATTCTCGGAATCACAGAGTGGATTCATGGATGGATAAAGAATGGATGGAGAAATGCTGCTAAAAAGCCGGTGGTAAATAAAGAACTCTGGGAAGAATTGCATGAGCTTAACACGGCGATGAAGCCCAAGTGGACCTACGTGAAGGGCCATGCAGACAACGAGCACAACAACAGGGCGGACATCATAGCGACAACATATGCAGAGGGTGAACCAGTCGAATTAAAGAAATAACAATTCAACAATGCGGGATAGAATTTTCTATTCAATTTGTTTTGGGTTTATTTTTGGAGTTCTACTCCGTTCTTTCTTTCATATTGATTTATATTTTACTCTGGTTTTCTCTTCGATTGCATTTGCTTTGATATTATTTTTTTCTGTTGTATCTATCAACAAGTGGGGGATAGCTGGGGCTATTTTCATTTTAGCTTTCTCTGTAGGTATTTCCCGATATTCTGTCGCAGACATTCCTCCACCTTCTAGTTTTGAGAAGCTGGTGGGGAGTAGGGTTGAACTTTCAGGAATTATTATTAAAGCCCCAGAATTTAGAGAAAACAGTCAGAAGCTTGTGTTAGAAGCGGAAGAAGGAGTGAAGATTCTGGTAACTGTTGGCTTTGACGAAGAATTTAAATACGGGGATGAAATAAGTGTGTCAGGTACTTTAGAAAAACCAGAGAATTTCGTCACAGACCAAGGCAAGGATTTCGATTATATAAATTATTTACGCAGGGACGGGATTTTATATTTGATAAATTATGCAGACGTTGAAGTTTTATCGCAAGGTAATGGTAATAGTATCAAGAGGGCTCTGTTTACAGTTAAAGATAAATTTTTAGAACAAATTTCTTTTGCTATACAGAGCCCTGAGAGCTTACTCCTCGGTGGACTTATCTTGGGCGAGC
>CAYXDY010000010.1:0-11303 GCA_964463905.1 uncultured Candidatus Saccharibacteria bacterium | reverse complement strand
TTCATAAAATCCTGCACGCTCTGTGATAGAGTGCTGTAATCTCCGTTATATTTTTCTTTTAATTGTGCACGTAAATCTATAACTCCTTTTATGCCCCCTTTGCCATTGTCGAAGGTTACACCTTCTACAGGGCCACCTTCTATCTTGGCTACGACTGCTGCTCTGGCTGCATCTACTGCGTCTAGTGCTGGTGGGGTGCCTAACGGAACATTTGGAACGGCCTTTAGGACAGATAAGTCTGGTGTTGAAGAAACAGGTAGAGGTTTTGGCGCTTGTTGTGTGTTTTCTAAAATCTTAATTACTTCTTTTTGGTCTTCTATTATTTTTTTCGCTTCTTCTACATTTTCTCCCTTTACCACCATTGCTTCAGCTTTTGATAAGTTGGCTTTTGCTTGTTCGAGCTCTGTCGCTGGGGACACTGCGTTTATGTTATTAGGGTTAACAGATTCGTCTACAGGTGAAGATTCTTCTTTAGGTAGGCTTCCATTAGGACCAGGGCCACCACCTCGGCCTCCTTCATATACCTGGCTTCCCGCCATACCAGGCCCGCCACTCATGTGACCTTTAGTGAATGCATTTGTTGTTTCGGTTTGAGCTGGGCTAGCATCTTCTAGTGCTGACTTTATGTCATTGGCAGCACTTGGATTTTCTCCTTTTGCTTCCAACCAAGCCTTTATTATATTCCCACGCAAAATGTCGTTTACAAATTTGTTTTCTGCGTCAGCAATACCAAATTTTACGTCCCAAATCCTCTCTGCTAATTTTTCAGCAGATACCAATAGAGTTTCTATTGTTAAAACTTGGGTCGCAATCTTCGCTCCTCTTTCTGATTTTGACAAACCATAGGCTAGCTCGTTTACAATTCCAGTACTGGTAAGCATTCGATCCCAATCTGTTAGCTTTTTTTCAAATTTTCTTAGCAATGTAGTCTCCTGCTCTTTTTTCTTTTCTGGTGGTAAGTTGCTTGCTTCTATCTCTTCCATTTTTTTCTCCATTTTACTAATCACAGATGCCATATCTCTCTGAGCTTGGCCTTGAACTGTATACCAGGCGGCTTCCGGACCAACCATTCTTTTTTTTAATTCTGCTGGCAGAGCTTTCAAGTACGCATCTTTGAGATCCCTTTGGGAGAGTTTACTCGGGTCTTCACCGTCCTCAAGTGCTTTCTTTGCATTTGGATTCATAGCAAAGGCTTCTTCTTGAGCTTCAGCTATAGCTCTATCCATCTCATCTTGAGTCATGGTCTCCATGTTATCTTTTCTGACTTCTTTCAGAAGAGCTTCGCTTCCAAGCCTGGCCTCTTTTCCTGCCCTTAGACCTTTTTCTGCAGCCATAGTTGTCATCATTAAGTATCTTGTTGGTAGGGCCGCTGTTGCTCCAGTCCAGTCCATTACAACTCTACCGTATCTAATTACATCTGCGCCCAATCCAATCCATCCTTTTACGGCACCCTTGCCACCTTTTTGAACTTCTAGACTTTTCTCTTGAAGTTCTTTGGCATCTTGGGTAAACATCCTTGTAAGAGACCCTGTAAATCTTCTAACAGAGCTCTGTTCTACTTTCCCGAATTCAACTTCTTTCGCATTTCTTTTAAATATCCAAGCTAAGGTCTCGTTTTTCTTTTGAGACATTCGTAGGCCAAAATTTCTTAAGGTCCATTGTTCCTTTGTAGACAATTTTTCTACTTCTTTTTCTGCTTTTGCTATTTCTGTTGTAGATGGTGCCGGCTCCGGGGTTGCAGGTTTTTTGTTTTCTTTTTCTGTGTTCAATTGAGTTCTTACCAACCTTCCCCCCTTAATTCTATGCACTTCAGCTAACCCTGCTTCAGCATCAGAAAGGCCCCTTTTATTTCTTTTGTTGCCCTTTTTCTCTTTCTTTGGTCCCACATCTGCAATTTCTTGTCTACGTGGGTCAAAAAGCCCTGTGCTGGAGATGCCCGGCCCTCCACTTACCCCGCCTCTCAGACGTTCTTTCTCTGCCTCATCTTCTGTATTTAAGGCTTCAAGTCTATTTACTCTTGATTCTAATTCTGCTGCTATTTCTGCTGGGGTTTTTGGTCTTTCCATATGATTTTAATTATTAATAATATTTTACTCCTTAATTTGGCTAATTTCCACTTTTTAGGTCAATAACTAACGCAGTCATATCATCTGCCTTACTTCGGAAAGAATGTTCTCTGCTTCTCTTTTGCGCCGCGTGGGCAAGAACCTCAGCACGCGCATCTTGTTGGAGAAGCTTCTCTATTTCATCATTTGTTAAATTGTCATGTATTCCGTCAGAAGTTATAACTACCCTAAGAATATTCAAGTTAGATATGTTTATTACTTTTCCCTTAACTTCACCTAGATTGCTGTCGCCTAAACATCTTGAAATTTGATTTCTTGTTCTGAACCTGCGAAGCTCTTGCTCGTTTAAATCTGACTCCTGAGCAGCGTTTGAAATTCTTAAAGTTTCAAATGGTGACATGCCATTATCGTCATCAGTGACCTGTCGTAAAACACCGTTAGCATGTTGAATGAATACCCTACTGTCTCCGATATTTCCTATTACCAAACGTCTGCCTTCAGGACTTGATACTATCTTTACTATTGAAATTGTGGTTCCTGGTTTGTCGCTTTTTCCATGCCCTAGTTTACTGACTTCACGGTTTACAGATATTATTAAGTCTTGCATATCTTCTGCCACAAGATAATCAGAATTTACATCATTAAATCCAAGGTTTCTTTCTAACACACGTTCTTTTATATACTCAGCCGCAGTCCTAGAAGCCAAAGCTCCATCAGAGTGCCCACCCATGCCGTCAAAGACCGCATATAACTGATTTTCGTTGTCTACAAGAACAGCGTCTTGGTTTTCCGACATCCCCTCTTTTGTAAGAGAAAAGGCTTCGCCATGCACGATATCACCCTTTGCTTCAGGTGAAGAGCTGGCAATTTGTTGCATCAAGAGTTTCAACTCTTCTCTGATAAGTCTTATCTCCTCCCTTCTTTTGGCTTGTCTTTTTTCTATATCAAATATTTTTGCTTCTTTGCTATTAGGTTCTAGAACATCTAAACGATTTTGTTTTTTGAGGTCTTGTAATCTTTCTGGTGAAATTTTAGGTATTGCTCTGCCATCAGATTTCACTAAATAAACAGAACCGCTAGTTCCCACTGAGAAAATTTCACAAATCTCTGTATTCTCTCCAGAGAGTCTAATTTTCATCCCAACCTTAAATTCCGACTGTTGTTCCAATGTTACTTCTGGTGTTTTTGTCTCCGCAGGCTTAGCTTTAGAGGTTTCTGTCTGTAATCGCGATTCAGCGTTAGTTGTTAGGTCTTGCCTCGCAACTATGGAGTCTTCTACGTCCTTTCCTGATGCTTGGTCAAGGGCGTTTAAATCTAAATCCGGAGCTGTGGTTGGCTCTGGGGTATGAATATTTAAAGACAGGCCGGTTGGTTTTGTGCCTTCACTCCCACCAAGCTCAACCAATTCTTTTTTGGCGCCTGCTAGCTCAGCCTGAGCATCTTCTCTTTTTCTTTTTCCGAATATTCTATCGAATACCATAAATTATTTAATTAAGAGTTTCTAATTTCTTTCGAAGCTCGCGAGCCGACACTGCTCGCATCACTCCTCCTTCTTTATCATATCTATTAATTTCTAAATGTAGATGGTCTCCGTGGCCTGGCTTGGAGGCGTTTATGCCTGTATTGCCTACTATCCCTATTTTAGCACCACTTTGGATAAAAGAGCCAGAGGCAGGGAGAGTCTCTCGCATGTGAGCATAGCGATAGAAGGACTTACTAAGAGGATTGTATATTATGACAACATTCCCTCCGCGCATGGAGCTGGTAGACATTTCTTCTGTAGTCCAGCCGTTTTCTGACAAGACAACAACCCCCGAAGACACCGCATATACCGGAGAGCCTTCTTTAATAAACAAGTCCACAGCATCTTGATGGTTGCTGTCTACGGTGTGCCCGCTGTCTATTGAGTCTAGTGGCTTGGAGGATTCTTTGCTTATCTCATTATCTCGGATTAATCCATCTAGCATTTTCATATACCCTTCCCGAAACTCTTTAGTGATAAATGGATATATGGTAGTAATGATTTCTTCAGTAGCTGAAGGCTCCTTCCTCACCTGCATTGTCTTCAATGCGTCTTCTGAGTAGTACAAGGCTGAGACCAGATAGGCATTGTTGAGTATTTCGTGATATTTCCCTTGTTCTATGATACGCAAAGAAGCGAGTATCTGCTCCTTCGTTCTCTCTTCTGTGGTACCCTTTTCTAGTTTTATGTCTGTTCTTAAGGGTTTTACCATCCCTTCATTTGAGGTTGAAGGTGTTAATAATAACCCAGCCAAAGCCAGACTTCCTGTTTTTAGGAATTCTCTTCGGCTATGGGTCCTTGAATTTATCCTTGTGTCAAAATCGGCTATTTCTTCTTCAAGTTTTCTGATCTTGTCCTGGAGCTCCGCTATTCGTCTCTGACGCTCGGCCTCTTTTTGAGATAGATTGGGCTGTATGGGGTTAGCAGGACGATTTTCCATAGACATAGTTTATAGTTTTTTAAGCTTTTTGGCTATTTCTTATATTAAATCCATATTAAATACTTATCCCCATATGCATTGACATACCCCCCTACTTTGCTATTGTTTTAGTGTAGTTCCCCGAACAGAAGATGAACCCTAGCCGACCGAGACCCTGGACCCGACAGTAACCATCGTGAGAACCTTTGTTTTCAATACAAGACGGTCGTTTTGTAATTCTAGCCTTATTTTCTAAAGATTATTTGGGCTTTGAAAGGAATCTCTCGATAATTTGTTTGTAAGATAAAACCTCAACATAAAATATTCAGTTCTATTCTGTCCCTATCCCTTATGTCTTCGGGAGCTTTTGCGTTGCCATTGCAGGCTTCTGCAGGCTTCTTCTCTAATTTACTTAGTAAGGAGGTCTCCGCCAACAACGAGAGCTTGGTTATGCCCGAAATCAAGGACAATGCTCAGACTATGGCCCTGCTTCAAGCCGATATGTCTGTAATTAGCAATTCTAAGCTAGCTAAGACAGAAGAGCCTATTAAAGTTGATGATTCCATAAGCATTTTGTCCGAAAATGCTCTTGTGCCAGCGGTTAGCCCCCAAAGTATTACTGGAGGGATAGGCGAGGGCGACCTCCCACTGGTAGAAGATATGAGCGTGTATGTAGTTCGAAAGGGGGACACTCTGTCTCAGATAGCTGATATGTTTGAGGTATCTACTAACACTATACTCTGGGCCAACGACCTTAAGAAGGGCGCCAAGCTGACAGAAGGTGATATTTTGCTTATATTGCCTGTTTCTGGAGTCAAACACGTAGTTAAGTCCGGCCAGACTGTGGCTAGTATAGCCAAGATGTATAAGGTAGATGTGGAGACTGTTACTAGCTTCAATAGCATAACTTCTGGCTCCAAGCTGGCTGTTGGCGATGAGCTCATTATCCCAGATGGACAAATGCCTACTGCTCCTGCTGTGACCACTAAACCTAAGTCTAACAATTCAACGCCTAAAACACCTTCAAACTTAATTTCTAGTAATATTAATGGTTATTATATAAATCCTGTTCCCGAGCTTAAGCGCAAGAGTCAGGGTCTCCATGGCAACAACTCCGTAGACCTAGCTGCGCCGACAGGTACTCGTATTCTTGCCTCAGCTTCTGGTAAGGTTCTTCTTGCTCGTACTGGGTACAACGGAGGATACGGTAATATGGTAATCATTCAACACGCCAACGGCACCAAGACTCTCTATGCTCATATGGTAAGACTCGGCACAAGTAGTGGCGCTCAAGTTTCTCAAGGAGAATTAATAGGCTATGTGGGCTCTACTGGACGCTCTACTGGCCCTCATCTACACTTTGAAGTTCACGGAGCCAAGAACCCCGGAAGTGATTGGTCTTGGAAGGCCAATTAAATTAAGTTTTAGTTACTAGGTTCTAGTGACTATGCTTCTCAGACTCATCCACAATCTCTCTTTTTAATATTTCCTCTATTACATCTTCAATGGTAACTATACCTATGAGTTCGTTTTGCATATTTTCTACTACGAAGAGGTGAAGTCTTGTTTCTAAAAATTTATTTAATATATTATCTAGTCTATCTATCTCTTTAGCTATGATTACATTTGTGCGCATTAAGTCAGCGACATCTTTACTACCGTCGAAGACGACTCCTACTAGCTCTTTGGTATAGAGTACTCCGACTATCTTCTTGCCATCCTCTCCTACTACTGGGAATCTAGACTTACCCGAATCTTTAATACGGCGGAGCAGGTCCGCATCTATTTTATTATGAGTCTTTACAAATATAATTTTAGAAATAGGGGTCATAATATCCCCTACTCTTTTGTTGGAATATTGTAGAGCTCCATGAATGATACGCTCCTCGTCGGCGTCTATGGTAGATGAAGGGTTATCTTCGTGTTCGGCCACTAATCTGACTAGCTCATCTCGGGAGTAAATTGTCGGAAGTTCGCTTCCCAAAAGACGGTCTAATGCGTAGGCTATAGGCGCAGTTATTGGGTAGAGTATAAAAATAATTACTCTCATAAACGGCGCAGTCATTGAGCCGAATTTAAGCGCAAATCGAGACACTAGAGATTGAGGTAAGACTTCTCCGAATATGAAAATAATAGCAGTAGCCACAATGCCCGCAATTACGCCTCCAGCAATACTCTCTAGCATAATAGCGATGACGGAGTTTACGGCAATGTTGCCTAGGAGAATGGTGCACAAGAGAAGATTACCCTTCTTGCGGATTTGGTAGACGCGAGCAGCATCTTTGTCTCCGAGCTCCATCTTTCTCTTGAGCCCATAGACGTCGAGGCTCATCAGCCCGAGATTAAGCCCTGAAAAGAGTGCTGAAAACATTACCAATATTACAATTGTTGTGTATGTTAGTACCACTAGACTATATTAGCATATTCTAGCTTGTCTTAAAGGAGGATTTCTTCAATATAATCTTCTTCGTCTAGGTGTTCATCTTCGTCGTCGTGAGCATGAGGAATACTTAACAATATCAAAGCGAGTATTAAGGCTCCAGCCATAAATCCGGTAATCATCTTGGTGTCCCATACAGCATGAGTCATATCCGCCCACACTTTCCACGCTACTATTCCAGCAGATAGGGCGAGAATTGCACTAGTTAACCCATGTCCTGATACTAGGAAGCCGAAGAAAACGCTAAGAGAAATGAGGAATGAAATAAAAATAGATGTCTTGGCTCTGACTCCACTTTCTACCAAGAGAATGTGTTGCCCAATTTGCTGTAGTATCTGGTGGCCTAATACTCCGAGGAATGCTATAGACCCTACCGCAGGGCTGATGCTCAAGCCTGCAATGATAGCCGTACCGTCTACTATGTTGTGGAAGAAATCTGAGACCAAAATTCTAGCAGCACTAGACTTGGTGTGATGGTCTGCCCCTTCTCCCTTAGAGTGGTGGTGATGGAATTCTTTAATAGCTTTACCTATGCCGTAGCTTAATGCTAGACCCATAGCGAAGTAGAGAAGAGCTTTATTTATCCCCACTCCTTCTACCCCTTCCATTATGAGTACAGCCACAAGCATCAGGTATATTCCTAAGCCGAAGCCTTTCACGGAGCTCTTTTCGAAGAAGCTTCTGTCTCGTGGCAAGAAGGTGACTATAATTATTGGAATAACAGCTACAGCAAACAATACTCCTATGGTTTCCATATATTATTTTAGGAACACTTCACACAGACTCCGAAGAGCTCTAGTGAGTGCTCGTTTACTTTGTTAAACTTAGGTGACTTTTTGATTACTTTTTCTAATAAATTTTCAATTTCTTGATTATTAAAATCTTCCATAGTATTACAGCTGGTGCAGACTATGTGATGGTGGTGGTGCTTGGCGGAAAGTTCGTAAAATATTGAATCCTTTTTGAGATCTACAGTTTTAATCAATCCCCCTTCTACTAGTGAGGTCAGCGTTCGGTACACTGTGGCTTGGTTTATTGAAATTTTCTTTATCTTAAGAGCTTTGGTTATCTTTTCAGCGTCGAGCGGAATTCCTGATTGAGATAATATATTAATTATTTCCACTCTGGCTGTGGTTATCTTTAGTCCGAGGCTTTTCAGTAATTGCGGAGGTGTTAATTTCATAATTAATTTATAACACAAATGCGGTTGACTTGCAATACAGGAAGCCAGTTATTACATATTCCAGTAATAACTGGTCCGCATATTATGATACTTAATAAAGAACTTGCTCTGGGTGGAGGAGTTGTGTCCTCCCCCACCCAGCGTCTCCTAGCAGTCGGCGTGTGCCAGCTTGCCGTTTTGCAGCATGACCTGCTCACGGCGGTTCATGTTGAGCCGCGCGCGTGTCGGTGCGACCACGATGGAACAGCAATTGTAGATGCCGAGCCCGACCCCGAGTTCATCCTCGCAGATTTCGCGAGCGATGTCGGTGCCGACGAGGCGAATCAGCTGTTTGCCGAGCGGCGAGTTCGGGTCCTGGATATCCAGGATGCGCTCCTCGCCGTCGTGAACACGGCCCGCGAGGCCACGGAGGTGGTCCAGACCGAGACCGAGGTCTTCCTGGAAGGCCCCGAAGAGGGCCCGTCCGAGTTCGACGTCGGAGGCGACTTCAGGGACGATTCCCTGCTTTCCCAAAACAGCAACGATTGACGGATATGACACTACTGACTCCTTTTGTTTAAATGCGAACCGTTCGCACTTATCCACATGTATCTTAATGCAAACGACTTGCATTTGTCAAGTGGCATGCTATCTTAGAGATATGTTAATAAATTTTATGATCTCCAGTATGTTGATTGCGGGCCTTGCTGTGTTCTGGAGAGCTGTGCATTCTCGGCATCCAGTTATAGAAAACTTTATAAAAAAATCTATGGGCTTCTACTCCCCCATCCTTCTGTGTGGGGTATGTTTTGTCTTCTGGTCTACATTTATATTTCTATGGATATTTAATCCTCTTCTGGACTTACCACTAGAGGCACGTTTTGACATTCCAGATTTTTTGCTAGATATATTTAATTTCATTATTTCCTGGATGGCTATAGGATTTATGGCGGTGACCTTTCGGTTTGGTTTCGTAGTGATTAAAGAGCTTGCAGATCACTACTACACCTTAAACGCATCGCACGACCATCACCACTAGTGAGAGTGATGATGGTGAGTCATTCCAGACGGCTTCCTGTCTTTGCCCATTAGCATAAACACAGATATTAGTGTGGTGATGGGTACCGCGATGACTAGCCCAATAGAACCTATTAAGATACGAATTATTTCTGTAGAGAATACTTCTCTGTTTACTATTTCCACCAGACTCCCCTCGGTGTTGCCATAGAATAATAGAAGTAAAGGCAGTGATGCACCGACGTAAGCTATAGCCAGAGTGTTGACCAAAGCGCCTGTGTGCTCCTTGCCTATTCTGATGGCTCTCTTAAGTACATGTGGCTTGGTCATGTGGTCGCCCGCGTTTCTGAGCTCTTCTACTGAGATAGCTTGGCCGATGGCTACGTCATACAAGACTCCCAGAAGTCCAATCATAATTCCACCGAAGAGTAACCCCACAAAGTCTATAGACCCGCCTGTATTCCAATTTAAAAATACTGCCTCTTCAGATTCGAAGCCTGAAAGTCCAGCCCACTGCACAGCGATGTATCCAAGAATTCCTGTCACCACCACTGTGGCTATCATCCCCACTACTGCTGAGCTGGTGGTCCTATTGAATCCGTGAGTTATGTATGAACCTAAGATAATGATAAGCGAAGACACACCAATGGTAATGAGTATTGGTGAGTAGCCACGTAGTATCCCGGGCATCAGAACGAAAAGGATGAGGAGCACGCTTCCTATCAAGCTAGCTAGTCCACGCACTCCCTGTATACCTCCGAAGAGAAGTACGCATACAATAAAGAGTCCTAAGAAGAAATATATTGCCGGCATGCGGTACTTGTCGTGCACAGTGTAGACTATACTGCCGTCGCCGTAGCGGATAGTCTCTCTTAAGTACAGGGTGTCTCCTTTTTTAAAAGTTAAATAGTCGTTTTCTAGAGTGATTATTTCTCCCGCTCTTTCTTCTCCTAGTAATTCAACTTCTAAAGTTTGGAATTTGTTTTCTACATCAGTGCCTTCGAACTTTCTAACTTCTTCACTCACTACTTGTAGCACTTTGGCTTTAAGGATATTTTCTTGGTTGCGAAGCATCTCCCCTTCTTGCGCGCCCAGTGTGTGAGGGATGAGATTTACGATAATTAAAATTGAGAGTAAAAGTTTCTTCATTGGTGTATTTTACCTTAAATAAGTTGTATTCACAAAAATTAGTATAAGCAGTTTCAGGCGGGTCGTCGAGGGATATTCTCCCCGACGAGCCCGCCTGCGTGTTGCGACCTACCACAAGCTCTTGAGGTAGGCAATGATGTCGTCACCACTGACGATCAGGATGATGCCGAGGAACGCTCCGAGCACGAGCATGATGGGGACGTTGCCCCCTCCCTGCTTGTTGCGATCCTTCTCCAGCTGCGCGAACGCAGCAGCTTCCGCTTCACCGTCGAGCACATCTGGTACTTGTGGTACCGGGTTGCCTCCGAAGAGGTCTGTGTGTTTGCTCATGTGCAGTTCTCCTTCAAATTTTATACTACAACTATTTGAAATTTAGTCAACTCTCCCCTTTTAGGTGCTAGAATATTAAAATATTTTGTGTTAAGATAATTTAATCACGGATTACGGGCTGTAGTATACCGGTAGTACAAGTGCTTTGGGAGCATTTAGACTGGGTTCAATTCCCAGCGGCCCGACATGAAAAGGGGATTCACCTGTGGATCAATGGACTTATTGCATGCTGGACATGTGCTCATGCTGAAAGAGTGCAAGGAGCAATGCGATTATTTGATTGTCGGTCTACAAACCGACCCCACAATAGACAGACCCGAAAAGAACAAGCCTATAGAGAGCCTCGAAGAAAGGCGAATTCGCCTCGAGGGCTGTAAATATGTAGATGAAATCATCATTTATGACACCGAAGCTGATTTATACAAGCTTTTGCAAGAATTAAAACCAGACATAAGGTTTGTGGGGGCAGATCATAAAGGAAAGCCATTTACTGGAGACGATTTACCAATCCACATAGTGTGGAACAGCCGAGAACACAAGTTCAGTAGCAGTAGTTTAAGGGAAAGAATAAAGAACTGTTAACCTAGCTTGGTCTAAATTGTCTGAATATCTTTAAAATGCTATATTTATATATAGCAAATAAAATATGGACAATATTTTAGCAACACGAACCCATAAAGAGATGCTCGATGTTTTGA
>CAYXDY010000009.1:7913-11511 GCA_964463905.1 uncultured Candidatus Saccharibacteria bacterium | reverse complement strand
CCCTAAGAAAATTCAGAAGGCCATAAAGAAAAACACAGTATTAATTTCTGTGATGTATGCCAACAATGAGATAGGCACCATTCAGCCAATAAGAGAAATAGCTAAGATGATTCGCCATCACAAGAAAACCCCTGTGAAGGTTACACCTTCACAGGACTGGAAAGGACTGTCCTTTCCGTTATTTCATACTGACGCTGTGCAGTCAGTTAATTATCTAGATTTAAATGTCGAAAGATTGGGTGTAGATTTACTTACACTTTCTGGCACAAAGATAGTTGGGGCGGGCAGAGTTGGGGTCCTATATAAAAGAAACAATATTAAGCTCGAACCCATAATGGGAGGAGGTGATCAGGAGATGGGTATCAGACCTGGCACAGAGAATGTGCAGGGTATTGCAACATTTACAAAGGCCCTTAGGGATACGCAGAAAAACAAAGATAAAGAGTCATCACGACTTACTAAGCTTCGAGATTACTTTATTCACCAAATTCAATATTCCAATATTCTCAAGAATACCAGAATATTAATCAATGGAGATTTGGATAATAGATTGCCTAATAATATAAACATTACTATACCAAAAATTCCAAGTGACTTACTGGTCCTAGAGCTAGATGCCAAAGGGGTAATGTGCTCTTCCAAGAGTGCCTGCAAGAGTGGCGACGGCAAGGCGTCTTATGTGATACAAGCGATAAATAAAGACATTAAAGACACTGACGGCTCTATAAGATTTTCATTTGGTGCAGATACCAAAAAATCAGATGTAGATTATACACTTAAGGCCCTTGAACAGATTTTGACAAAACTTCAAAAGTGGTACAATTAATTCATTAGTATCTAAGATGTAATTCAATATGAAAAATGCAAGTCAATTAGAAACAGATGTTAGGTGGTGGGAAGCGGAGGTTAAGAAGTTAGAGGAGGAACTAAGAGATTCCAAAGAGAAACACGAAGAATTTGAAAGAAAAGAGAAGGAATTTGAATCTAAGGTTAGAAGGCTTGAAGGAGAGCTTAGAATTGCAAATGGTACTCTTGGTCTAAGAAAGCGTGAGCACGAACAGGCAGTTCTAACTGAACAAACAAAAAAATATATAATTTATGAAACAACAGGGTGTAATTAAAGAGCTTCATCCACATCGATTTGGTTATATTGGATTTTATTTCGGTGGACTTGTGCTTATTGGCTTAGGGGCTGGATTTATGATTGAGCTTATTGGCGTTGGAATCTTGGTTATCGCACTTGGCGAAATTTTCCGTCGCGCCGAAACTTATTATGTTTTAGACAATGGAGTTTCCCATGGATATAAATTAGTCGGTAGTTATCGCAAATTTGCCAGTTATGAAAAGATTCAAAATCTAGCAGTAACCCAAAGTTTGCTTGAACAACTGCTCGGTATAGGGACCCTGCATATTGACACTGCGGGTGGGCCTGAAGCCGAAGTTGTATTTAGTTACATCTCCAATCCTTACAAAATAGAGAGAACGGTAAGAGACTTAATGGAGTCTAAACAAAAGGATACTTAATTTATTTTTCTGTCACACTTCCTATTTTGAAAAAATCAAAAAAGTGCTATTATTAGGGATACACATGCCACCATTAAATAAATTTACAACTAAAGCCAAAGACGCAATTAAAAGGGCTCACGAGCTAGCTATTGAGCGTGGGGTAAACCATGTGTCATCTATACATCTGCTCGCAGCACTTCTTTTGCAAGAGGAGAGCATGGTTGCCTCTATATTAGACAAAATGGAGGTGGATACTATTCTGCTGACTGATTCGGTACTAGAATTAATAGAGCTACCAGAGAGCCACAGCACCCTCTCTCCATCATACCAGATATATCTCAATCCAGATTTAGCACAGGTGATAGAACGGTCTGCTAAAGTCGCCGAAACGATGAAGGATGATTTTGTTTCAACTGAGCATCTCTTCATAGCGATTTTAGATGTTGCTAGCGAGTCCAGAGAAGCATTGTCTCGATTCAGAATTCACAAAGAGCAGGTGATGAAGATCGTAGATGAGCTTCGCAGTCAGAACATCACTGATGTGTCTGAGCCTAAGAAATTTAAACTACTTCTCAAGTACACTCGCAACCTTACTAAGCTAGCCAAAGAAGACAAACTCGATCCAGTTATCGGAAGAGATATGGAGATAATGCGCATAATGCAGATACTCTCTCGCCGTACCAAGAACAATCCTATACTAATAGGTGAGGCAGGCACAGGTAAAACCGCAGTAGTAGAAGGCCTGGCTCAGCGCATAGTTAAGGGCAACGTTCCAGAATCTCTTAAAGACAAAGAGCTTGTGTCCCTCGATCTTGGCTCACTTATTGCCGGCACAAAATACAGAGGAGAATTTGAAGAAAGATTAAAGGGTATAATGAAGGAAATAGAGCGTGCTGACGGTAAAATAATACTCTTTATAGACGAAATACATACAATAGTAGGTGCTGGTGGTGCTGAGGGTACCCTCGATGCTTCCAATATGCTGAAGCCTGCACTGGCTAGAGGTGAGCTTAGGGCAATAGGTGCGACAACCCTGAAAGAATATCAGAAGCACATAGAGAAGGACCCAGCGTTAGCTCGCAGATTTCAGCCTGTGTATGTAGACGAGCCGGGGGTTGAAGATGCAATAGCTATTCTTCGCGGGCTTAAAGAAAAATATGAATTATTCCATGGAGTCCGCATTACCGACGATGCTATTTTAGCTGCGGTCAATCTATCTGCAAGATACATTACAAACAGATTCCTTCCAGACAAGGCAGTAGACCTTATAGACGAAGCTTCATCATCTCTCAAGATAATGCTAGAGAACAAGCCTCAGGTTCTAGAGGATGCGCACAATAAGATTATGCGACTTGAGATAGAGAAGGCCGCTCTTAAGAAAGAAGTTTCCTTAGGTCAAGATGATAAAACAAGAAGTAAAGAAAATAAAAATCGCCTCAAGGATATTGACAAAGAAGTAGGCAATCTTACTGAGAAGACTAAAGAGCTCGAGCTAAAGTGGCAGAATGAAAAGGCTATAGTTATAGAAATACGCACTATTAAGAAAGACTTAGAAACTTTACGTCTCGAAGCTGAGAATGCGGAAATGCAAGCAGACCTTACCAAGGCGGCTGAGATTCGCTACGGTAAGATTCCGACACTGAAGAAGGAACTTGAAGCTAAGCTTTTGCGTCTCAAGAAGCTTCAGAAGTCTCGCCGGATAATTAAGGAAGAAATTACTTCCGAAGATATTGCTGAGGTTGTAGCCAGATGGACTGGTATACCTCTTACCAAGATGCTCGAAGAAGAGCGTGAGAAGCTAGAGAAGATGGAAGCTGAGCTAAAGAAGAGGGTTATTGGTCAAGAGGAAGCTATCACCAGAGTGGCTCAAGTCATCCGTCGTTCTCGTGCAGGCATTTCCGACCCCAACAGACCTATAGGCTCATTTATATTCCTAGGTCCGACAGGAGTAGGTAAGACTGAGCTCACCAAAGCTCTCGGGCAGTTTATGTTTAACGACGAGCGAGCAGTAATAAGAGTTGATATGTCTGAGTATATGGAGAGGCATTCTATTTCCAAGCTCATCGTCTCTCCGCCAGGCTATGTCGGCTAC
>CAYXDY010000009.1:0-7903 GCA_964463905.1 uncultured Candidatus Saccharibacteria bacterium | reverse complement strand
CTACGATGAGTCGGGCCAGCTTTCTGAGGCGGTGCGTCATCGACCGTATGCAGTGATACTCTTCGACGAGATTGAGAAGGCCCACCCTGAAGTATTCAATATGCTTCTTCAAGTCATCGACGAAGGTCGGCTCACCGACGGTAAGGGTAGAATAGTTAACTTCAAGAACACTATCATAATTCTGACATCAAATATTGGCTCACAATTCATTGAGAAGATGGAGTCTATTGGATTCTCCAACAATGATGCTTCTAAGGACTACAGCCAGATGAAGGATAAGGTGATGGAGTCCCTCAAGGACCATTTCCGCCCAGAATTTATCAACCGCTTAGATGAGATAGTGGTATTCGATATTCTTTCTCCTGAAGCTATACGAGAAATAGTTTCTCTTCGAGTGCAGGTGGTGAAAGACAGACTTCGCGCCAAGGGTATTGATTTTAAGATTTCCGAAGAAGCACTCAGCTATCTGGCAAAAGAGGGTTACGATCCACACTACGGTGCTCGTCCGCTCAATAGACTAATTCAAAACAAGATTCTTAACCCAGTAGCGTCTTACATTATTGGTAATGGGGTCAAAAAAGGTGACGCTGTGTCTGTAACTCTCAAAAATAATGAGATAGTTATTCAAACTCAAAAAGGTAAAATTAAGAGTGCGGTGAGAGTCCGTCCGAAATCTTCTGCATAAAAAGTTAGGGTTATGTTTAAAATTATGCTATAATTTATAAGTGGCATTAAATGGGACAGTGTAGTCAGCTTGCCTGTTGTCGCATTTTGTAAATTTAACCTAAACAATTATGTCAGACGAAACAACAACACCAGCAGGAGCACCTATGGGTGAAACTCCAGCAACTCCTGAGACAGCTGCTCCTGAGACAGCTGCTCCTGAGGCAACTCCAGCTCAGTAGTTAAAATAAACAACCTCGCGAGAGGTTGTTTTTTTGTTTGGTGCGCCGGGAAGGAATTTCTCGGCCTACCGCCGCGGGTGCTTTTCTATCTCGCTTTGCTCGCACAGAAAAGCCTTTCGAATCCTTCACAGAAACAAAGCAGTTTGCTTCCTCACGACGAGACATATAAAAAAATCCCTAGCAAAAGCTAAGGATTTTTTTATTGTGCGCCGGGAAGGATTCGAACCTTCGTAGCCCGAAGGCGACAGATTTACAGTCTGTTGTAATTGACCACTCTACCACCGACGCGTGCCTATAAAATAACACAAAAACGAAATTTTTGCATCTTTTTATTATTCCTTCTTCTGTTATACTTAGACCATATATGTGCGGAATTGTTGGATACATTGGTAAGAAGGAAGCCTGGCCCATTCTCATCAAGGGATTGGAGCGTTTAGAGTACCGAGGATATGACTCCTCTGGAGTAGCCATCCTGGAAGAGGGTGATATTTTAATACGGAAAAAGGTAGGCAAGGTTGCCGAGCTTTCCAAGCTGGTGAAGGAGACTCTGCCAGGTGGAATTAAGGGAAGCGTGGGTATGGCTCATACTCGCTGGGCAACTCATGGCGAGCCATCCGATGTTAATTCTCATCCACATACATCCAATTCAGGGTTAATCTCAATTGTTCACAATGGTATTATTGAAAACTACATTTCTATTAAAAAGGTTCTTTTAGAAAAAGGATATACATTTAAAAGCGAAACTGATACAGAAGTTCTAGTTAATCTGATAGAAGATATACAGAAAGAGAGTAATGTAGAAATAGATGAAGCAGTACGGCTAGCTCTCCTTGAAGTTGTAGGAGCTTTTGCTATTGTTGTTTTATTTAAAAACGATCCACACACGATTGTTGTTGGGAAAAGAGGAAGCCCGGCGGTAATTGGAGTGGGAGATGGAGAATTCTTCATAGCTTCAGACGCAACTCCAATAATAGAGTACACTGACAAAGTAATTTATCTAGAAGATGATGAGATGGGAGTGATAAAAGATGGAGAGCTCACAGTGAAGACCATTCATAACGAAGTTAAGAATCCATACATTCAGAAATTAGAAATGAAAATTGAAGAATTAGAGAAGGGTGGTTATCCGCACTTTATGCTGAAAGAAATTCACGAGCAGTCTCGCTCAATCTTAGACTCGATGCGAGGCAGAATAAATGTTAAAGAATGGAATGTTAAGCTTGGAGGAATAGAGAGTCATAAAGACAAGTTACTATCTGCAAAGAGAATCCTGATGCTCGCTTGTGGTACTAGCTTCCATGCAGCCCTAGAGGCCAAATATTTTTTTGAAGAGCTTGCAGGCGTTCCTGTGTCTGTAGAATATGCATCGGAATTTAGATATCGCAATCCAGTTATTTATCCAGAAGATTTAGTAATAGCTATCTCTCAATCAGGCGAGACAGCTGATACTCTAGCTGCACTTAAACTAGCCAAAGAAAAGGGGGCCACACTATTCGGTGTTTGTAATGTAGCAGGCTCATCAATCCCAAGAGAAACTCATGCAGGTATATACACCCATGCTGGCCCAGAAATCGGAGTAGCATCTACCAAAGCTTTCACGGCCCAGGTGACCGTCCTCCTACTTCTTGCTGTGCTGACTGGTAAGGAGAATGGTAACTTAAGCCAGAGTGAAGTAAAAAAGATTCTAGAAGAGCTCGATACTGTACCTAATATGATTAAAGAAATGCTTCTGAGAGAAGAAGAGGTAAAGAAAATTGCGGCAGCGCTTTATGAAAAAAGAGACTTCATCTATCTAGGAAGAGGATACGGATACCCAATGGCGCTCGAAGGCGCATTGAAGCTTAAAGAAATATCGTACATTCATGCGGAAGGATTGGCAGCGGGAGAAATGAAGCATGGCTCAATTGCACTTGTGGACGCCGATATGCCAGTACTTTTCATTGCCAATGAGGGCGCTCATCACGAAAAGATTGTAAGCAATATGATGGAGATAAAGGCACGTAAAGGAATAATTATATCTTTAATTACTGAAGGCGATGAAGCTACCAAGAAGCTTTCTGATTACTATATCGAGCTTCCGAAGACTTCAGATTTAATAATGCCATTCGTCGCCTCAATTCCACTTCAGTTACTCGCATACCATATAGCACTTCTTCGTGGAGCTGACATAGACAAACCAAGGAATTTAGCAAAGAGCGTAACAGTTGAATAGGATGGAAATAACTACACACAAAGAGAATAAAAGTTTCGGAATAAAGATTGAAGCCAAAGAAGGTGATAAGCTTTTGGGCTGGGTATATTTATATATTATGTATAACGATTTACATAAAGAACCATTTGGTTTTATGGAAAATCTTTTCGTTGAAGAAGAATATCGAGGTAAGGGAGTAGGAAGGAGGTTAATTGAGAGTTTAATGAACGAAGCTAAAGCACAAGGCTGTTATAAGCTGATAGGCACTAGTCGGTACGAAAGGACCGAGGTTCATGCTATGTATGAAAAGATAGGCTTTAAGGATTATGGTAAAGAGTTCCGAATAGATTTATAATATAATTATGGAAAAAATTTTAATCATAGGCTCAAGCGGTATGGTAGGTGTATCTCTTACCCTAGAGCTTCGCAAGAGATATGGTGCCGATAATGTTATAGCCTCTGATATTCGGGAAGAGAATGAAGCGCTCAAGGGCACAGGACCATATGTTGTTTTAGACGCTCTTAATCAGAACAAAATAAAAGAAATCATAGAGAAAGAAAATATAACTACTGTGTATTTACTAGCAGGCCTTATGTCCGCAGGAGCAGAGAAGAATCCTAATCTGGCTTGGGAACTAAACATGGGCTCACTTAAAAATCTCCTTGATCTTGCAATAGATAAAAAGTTTAAAATCTTTTGGCCAAGCTCTATTGCTGTTTTTGGACCTACAACACCGCGAGACAATACTCCACAAAAGACCATCCTTGAGCCTTCTTCTATTTACGGAATTACAAAATACGCCGGAGAATTGCTTTGCCAGTATTACCATACTAGGTATGGTGTAGATGTGCGAAGCTTACGGTACCCGGGTCTTATTAGCTGGAAGAGCGAGCCAGGTCCTGGAACTACTGAATATGCAGTTGAGATTTTCTACGGTGCGATAAAAAATAAAAAATTTACCGCACCTCTATCGGAAGACACATATCTTCCGATGATGTATATGGACGATGCCATCAGGGGCACTCTCATGCTCATGGATGCCCCGAGTGAAAAAATTAAAAATAGAATGAGCTATAATTTTTCTGCAATTAGTTTCTCGCCCAAAGATATTGCAGAAGAAGTTAAAAAGCTCGTTCCAGATTTTGAGATTGAATACCAGCCAGATTTTAGACAAGCTATAGCTGACTCCTGGCCGAAGTCCATTGATGACAGTGTAGCCAGAGCTGAGTGGGGTTGGTCTCATGAATATGACCTTCCTAAGATGGTTTCCGTAATGTTAGAGAATTTGAAACAAAAACTTAATTAATATGTACTCAAAAAATCTTTCAGACAATATACAAAAGGAACTTTCAGCTTTAAAAGAAGCAGGGAAGTTTAAGGTGGAAAGGGAATTAGACGGAGCCCAAGGAGGAGAAGTTAATATTGCAGGAAAACCTTACCTTATGTTCGCTTCCAATAATTATCTGGGATTAGCTAATCATCCTGAGATTGTTAAAGCATCTGTGGATGCTCATGATAAGTACGGCTTCGGTCTTTCGTCTGTAAGATTCATTTCAGGCACTGAAGTAATCCACAAAGAACTTGAAAGCAAGCTTGCTAGGTTCTTAGGCACCGAAGATGCAATTCTATACTCCACCAACTTCATGGCGAACCTTGGCTTCTTCGCTACTATAACCAACGAAGCATTCGGTAATGATTCATACATGGATGCTATATATAGCGACGAGCTCAACCACGCTTCAATAATAGACGCTTTCAAGTTATGTAAGAGAGATAAGGTAGCAAAGAGAATATATCCTCACGGAGATTTAGAGACTCTAAAAAATATGCTTGAGGAGGACAAAGATAAAGGATACCGTCACAAAATGATTGTGACTGATGGAATATTTTCAATGGAAGGCTATCTTGCTGATTTACCTAAAATTAAATCTCTAGCAGATGAATATGAGGCACTTCTATTTGTAGACGATGCGCACTCAGTTGGAGTTTTGGGTAAAACGGGTGCGGGTACAGCTGAACACTTCGGTCTTCATGGCCAAATAGATGTAATCTCCGGGACATTTGGTAAAGCTCTTGGAGGCGCTGTGGGAGGATATATAGCAGGGAAGAAAGAGCTTGTAGAGCTACTTCGTCAGAAATCTCGTACTTATCTTTTTTCCAATTCACTTCCACCGTCTGTTGTCATGACATCAATCAAGGCTTTAGATTTATTAAAACCTGAATTATTAAAGAAAGTGATTGATAATGCTTCGTATTTAAGAACCAATCTCAAAGCTCTCGGATTTACTGTATTAGAAGGAGAGCATCCCATAGTGCCTTTAATGTTAGGTGATGCCAAGCTTACTCAGGAATTCAGCAAGAAACTTTTTGAAAAAGGGGTGTATGTTATGGGTTTGTGGTTTCCAGTAGTTCCTGAAGGGACTGCAAGACTGCGATTCCAGGTATCTGCAGCTCATGAGAAAGATGAACTAGATAGAGCAATACGTATAGTTGAAGAGGTGGGAAGGGAAATGTCACTTATATAAATTACAAGTATTGCTTGTTTTCCGGATATATGTTATTTTAATTGAAAGCCTTTTCGCATTTTCGGGCTTTTTTTGTTTAATTAATAAATATTTAAAATAATTTATGGAAATCAGAAATATAGCAATAATAGCTCACGTGGACCACGGCAAGACTACCCTTACTGATGCGTTAATGAAACAAAATGGTGGACTTCAAGACGAAGGTCTCTCAATGGACTCTAATGCTATAGAAAAGGAGCGCGGTATCACTATCTATTCCAAGAATACTTCCATAACCTATAAGGGTACTAAAATCAACATCGTAGATACCCCTGGCCATGCTGACTTCGGCTCTGAGGTGGAGCGCGTGCTTCGAGCCATTGACTCTGTGCTCCTTCTGGTGGACGCCGTGGAGGGTCCTATGCCTCAGACTCGCTTCGTGCTCAAGAAGTCGCTAGAACTCGGCCTGAAGCCCATTGTAGTCATCAATAAAATAGACAAGCCTGCAGCAGATGCTCACAGAGTACACGAAGAAGTGCTTGAGCTTTTCTTTGAACTCGGTGCCAATGAGGACCAGGCCAATTTCGAGACTATATATGCTATAGGTCGCGACGGTTTAGCTATGAAGAATTTAGATGACAAATCAACCGACCTTTCCCCACTCCTCGATTTGATATTAGAAAAGGTTCCTATTGCTTCAGTAGGGGGTGATAAGAAAATGTCAGCTCAGGTTTTCAACCTTGGTTATGATAATTTTCTAGGACGTATGGCTGTGGCTCGTATTTATTCAGGAACAATAAAATCTGGAACCCAAGTTTTTGTTAAAGGAGAAAATGGTACTCGCTCTGGTAAGATTACAAAACTTTTTAGCTTTAAGGGTATAAACAGAGAAGACGTAGAGAGCTCAGGATCAGGAGATATTGTACTTCTCTCTGGCATTCCTGATATTTATATTGGTGAGACGATTTGTGAAGACGAGAGCGTAGAGCCTCTGCCACATATCGCTATAGATGAGCCGACATTATCACTTAACTTTTTAGTTAATGATTCTCCTTTTGCTGGTAAGGAAGGTAAGTTTGTTACCTCTAGACAAATAAAGGAAAGACTAGAAAAGGAATTAGAAATCAACGTTGGGCTTAAGGTAGATTTTTCGCCTGATCAAGGCGAGAACAGGTCAGGTCCGAGCTTCTTTAAGGTATACGGAAGAGGTGAGCTCCACGTGGCTATATTGCTTGAGAATATGCGTCGTGAGGGATTTGAAATGCAAGTTTCTCAGCCAGAGGTAATCATTAAAGAAGAAAATGGAAATAAAACTGAGCCTTACGAAGAGCTTGTTGTTGATGTACCTATGGAGTTTTCAGGTGCGGTCATTGAGAAGATTGGCAAGCGTAGGGGGATTATGAAGGATATGAATGAAAGAGAGGGTATTGCTCGTATTGTTTTTGATATTCCGACTCGCGGGTTACTAGGCTATAGAGGTGAATTCATTATTGACACTAAGGGTGAGGGCATCATGTCTTCTCGTGTTGTAGGGTTCAAGGATTATGCAGGAGAGATCAAGAAAAGGGAATATGGTTCAATGATTTCAATGGTGGCAGGTAAGGCTGTCGCCTTCTCCCTTGCAAATTTACAAGAACGTGGTATACTATATATTGAGCACGGTGCTGAGGTTTATGAGGGTATGGTTATAGGTAATGTGCTCAAGGGCGAAGAGATGTCAGTAAATCCTACTAAAGGCAAGCAGCTTACAAACATGCGGGCCTCAGGAACAGATGAAGCTATCACTCTTAATCCAGTATTTACTCTAAGTATTGAACGTGGGCTTGAGGTTATGAATGCTGATGAATACCTTGAAGTTACTCCACTGTCAGTGCGTTTACGTAAGAAGTATTTAACAGAAAACGATCGTATTAAAGCCACAAGAACAGATAGAAAATAATATCGCATTTTTTGTTTGACTTTAATGGAATACATAGGTATAGTTAAATAGTAAGTAAAATATCTTTTTAAAAAAAATTATGGCAACAATATCATTCAAACCAAAGCAAGTTACCAAAAGGATTACTTCCGGTCTGGGTGAGCGTGCACGTGATGTCATAATGAATCGTTTCGGCCTCAATACAGACGGAGATATGAAGACCCTCGAAGAAATAGGCAAGAAATACGGTATTACTCGTGAGAGAGTCCGTCAAGTAGAAGATGCTGCTCTTAAGCTTATTAAGAAATCCAGTGTTTATAAAGCTGAGCAAGCATTTTTTGAAGAGCTTAAGTCTCTAGTTCATTCTTTAGGTGGAGTAGTTGC
>CAYXDY010000008.1:369-11942 GCA_964463905.1 uncultured Candidatus Saccharibacteria bacterium | reverse complement strand
TGGAGATGTGCTCGGTAAGTACCACCCTCATGGTGATACTGCTGTGTACGACTCTATGGTGGGTATGGCTCAAGAATTCTCTTATCGTTATCCTCTAATCTTAGGCCAAGGAAACTTCGGTTCTATCGACGGAGACAATGCTGCAGCTATGCGTTATACCGAAGCCAAGATGGCCAAGGTTTCAAATGAGCTCCTGCGCGATTTAGAAAAGGAGACTGTGGATTTTCGTTCCAACTACGACCAGACTCGTAAAGAGCCAGTAGTATTCCCATCAAGTGTTCCAGCACTTCTTCTTAATGGTACTCTTGGTATTGCTGTAGGTATGGCTACCAACATTCCTTCACACAATTTAGGTGAAGTACTCGAAGCGACCAATCACCTTATAGAAAACGAGGACGCTACTACCGAGGATTTAATGCAGTTTATCAAGGGCCCAGACTTTCCAACTGGAGGAATAGCTTATGGACACAAGGACATGCTACACGCTTATTCTACTGGCCGTGGAGGAGTAGTCTGTCGTGGAGAAGCGGAGATAATAGAAGAGAAAGGAGGCAATTTCTCAATCATCATCACCTCACTCCCATTCCGTGTCAATAAGTCCAATCTTATTGTTTCAATAGCTGAGCTGGTCCAAGAGAAGAAGCTTGATGGCATCAAGGGCCTCCGCGATGAGTCCACTAGAGATATCCGTATTGTTATAGATTTGAAAAACAGCGCCCATCCAGAAAAAGTTTTAAATTATATTTATAAAAACACTCAATTAGAGCAAAACTTCAACTTCAACATGGTGGCTCTAGTAGATGGCGTGCCTCAAACACTGTCGCTAAAGTCAGTCCTTACTGAATTTATAGCTCACAGACAAGATGTGGTTAAAAGACGTTCAGCGTACGACCTGCGTCGAGCAGAAGAGCGCGAGCATATACTCCTTGGACTCAAGAAGGCGCTAGATAAGATAGACAAGGTCATAACCATAATCCGTGCTTCCAAGAATTCCCAAATAGCCAAGCTCAACTTGATGAAAGAGTTTAAGTTTTCAGACTTGCAGGCCACCGCAATATTGGAAATGAAACTCTCCAAGCTTGCCGGACTCGAGCGCAAGGCCGTGGAAGATGAGCTTGCCGAGAAGCAGAAGTTTATTGCCGAGATGAAGGATTTACTTGCGAGCCCAAAGAAAATTTTGAAAACAATTGCTAATGAACTCAAAGAAATAAAGGAGAAATATTCTGACGAAAGAAGAACCAAAATAATTAAAGGCGGAGTTAAAGAAATCTCTGAAGAAGACCTGGTGCCCGAGAAGGAGACTATGCTCGTCTTAACTGCTGGAGGCTATGTGAAGTGCACCGACCCTACCGAGTACCGCTCACAGAAGAGAGGAGGTGTGGGTGTAGTAGACCTCGAGACTAAGGAGGAGGACTTCGTAACTATGCTTATCTCTGGCTCAACCCACGACGACCTGCTCTTCTTCACCAATCTCGGTAAGGCTTATCAGATGAAGATGTATGACATTCCAGAAGGCCGAAGGGCAACTAAGGGTAAATCTATAATGAACTTCTTGTCTTTAAGTGGTGATGAGAAGGTCACATCTATTCTTCCAATGAACAAGAAAGCCATAGACAACAGCTCGCTAATGCTAGTGACCAAGCACGGTATAGGAAAGAAGATGGCCGCGAGCTCATTTAAGGACGTGCGCCGAAGTGGGATTATTTCTATACGTCTAGACAAGGGCGACCAGCTCATTTCTGCTCTTATAGTAGAGAAAGGGGACGATGTGATTGTGGCCACAGCCGACGGGCAGTCAATAAGATTTAAAGAATCCGATGTTCGCGAAATGGGCCGTACCGCAGGAGGAGTCACTGCAATTAAGATGAGTAAGTCTGACGAAGTGATCGGTGTTGACGTTATTAAAAAGGATGCTAAAGATGGTGCATTCTTAACTATGAGCGCCAATGGCTTCGGTAAGAAAACCAGCCTTAAAGAATACAAAGTCCAGAAGAGAGCTGGAAGTGGTATCAAGACAGCTAAGATAACTACGAAGACTGGTCCACTCATAGTCTCTCGTGTAATAACCGGCGAAGAAGAAGAGCTCATAGCAATGTCTAAGAAGGGACAAGTCATCCGCACTGCGCTCAAAGACATTCCGTCATTAGGTCGTCAGACCCAAGGTGTCACCATAATGCGCCTCCGCGCCGGCGACGGTATTGCTTCACTTGCTTGTCTTTAAAATTAAAACAATATGTTTACCAAACCAGTACAAAACTTAAAATCTCTCGGAATTCATGAAAATGACATTGTGGGAGACCTCGGTGCTGGAACCGGGTTCTATACCTTAGCTCTTTCTCCTATGGTGCCACAAGGCAAGGTGTATGCGGTGGAACTCCACGAAGATTATATTAAGACAATACAGAGTAAGGTACGCGAACACCATTACAAGAATGTAGACTGTCTACTCGGAGATATCGAGAGAGTTGGAGGCACTAAGCTCGCAGATGAAATTTTAGACAAGGCGGTAATATCTAATGTACTTCATCAACTTGAGCACATAGACAAGTTCATCTTTGAGCTTAAGAGGATACTTAAAAATGGAGGCAAGGTACTTGTTATCGACTGGTCAGAAGAAGGCACAGTATTTAAAGCTAAACACATCGTCCATAAAAAGGAGGCACGTAAGATATTTGAGACCACGGGTTTTGCTTGGGAGAGAGATGTGGATGCAGGAGCTCATCATTATGGTATGATATTTAAGTTAATTAAAAATTAAGAATTACGAATTCGTAATTGATAATCTGTAATCCGTAATTGAAATACATGAAAGACAATTTTCAAATCATAATAATTATAGTCTTCATCATATCAGCATTATTTGGGGTTTTGGTTTTCTCGGGTGTTATACCTTTAGGTGGAGACAATTCTCCGGGAGGGCAGGGTACCGTCGTCCTATGGGGGACATTCCCTACAGCATCCATAAATCCTCTAGTAGAAGAGATGAATGCGCAGAACCCATCTTTCGTTCTCAAATATGAACAAAAGTCACCGGATACATATGACCAGGTACTATTAGAAGCTCTGGCTTCTGGGGTTGGTCCGGATTTATTCTTTATTCCAGAAGATTTAGCTTTTCGTTATTCTGAGAGAGTTCTTGCCTTGCCACCTGCAAGCTACCCTATATCTGCTTTCAAAAATAATTTCGCCGGAGCAGGAGAAGTGTTCCTCAACAGTAGAGGCATGATGGCCTTCCCGATGACGATAGACCCAATAGTGATGTATTACAACAGGAGCATGCTTGATGCCAATGGCATAGTTTACCCTCCAACAACTTGGGAGGAATTCGCTCGTATATCCTCACTACTTACCAAGAAAGATGATGCTAATCGCATTATTAAGAGTGGGGCAGCCATGGGCCACTATTCCAATGTTTCCAATGCTAAGGCCATACTTGCAATGCTGTTTATGCAAGGAGGTAATCCGATTGTGCAAGAGAGCGTTTCTGGGCAGATGACTTCTACTCTAGGGAATTACATCAGCGCATATAGCCTCGACTCAATTTTGCAATTCTATACAGACTTTGCCGACCCTCTAGCAGATACTTATTCTTGGAACAAGTCCCTCCCGATGTCTCGCGACGCATTTAGCGCAGAGAATTTGGCATTTTATTTCGGCTATGCTAGCGAGCTCCAGTCTATAGCCTTGCGCAATCCCAACCAGAATTTCTTAGTGGCTCCAGTGCCCCAGATTAATGGTGCCAACTTCAAGCTCACTAGTGCCAAGGTTACCGGGGTGGCTGTCTCCATCTTTTCTAAAAATGTTGAAACAGCATTTACCGCAGCAGGTATTATGACCAGCGGAAGTTTCGCTCAGAATCTCTCTGCCAAGCTTGGGGTGGCTCCAGCTCGCCGAGACTTGCTTGCCAATATTCCGAATGATTCTTTCTCGCCGACATTCTATAATTCCGCACTCTTCGCTCGAAGCTGGCTCGACCCTGCTCCAAGGGAGACAGAGAACATATTCCAGACTATGGTAGAGAGTGTGCTTTCTAATAACAGAACATTAGGTGAAGCAATTAGTGACGCCGGAGCTCGGCTAGGCAGACTTTTAATTAGACAATAATTTATGAAAAAATTATTTAAATTTTTAATTCCAATATTCACTCTGATTGCTTTTGTAGTGTTAACACCTTCTGCTGAAGCTCAAGTAGCAAACTGTACATATCCATCAGGTACGATTGTTTCAGGATATACCAAAGCTCAGTGTGATAGCGCAAATGGCACCTGGGCAGGAGTAGTCAGTAATCCACCCCCAGCGTCTAATACTACTTCTGGCTGGAAGGGTTTGGTTCCTTGTAATAACACCCCAGTGGAAGGGAAAATTCCCGACAAGGAACTTTGCGGCTTTAAAGCTTTAATGACTTTAATAAATAACATTATCAACTTCATTCTATTTCGCTTGGCTGTGCCCATAGCCGCTATTATGTGTGCTTATGCTGGAATACTTATGCTTACAGCAGGCGGGGAGAGCGCTGGCAACAGGACAAAGGCCAAAGGGGTCTTTACCAATGCCCTCCTGGGTCTGGTGATAGCTGCGGGAGCTTGGCTTATAGTTAAGACTTTATTAACAATCTTAGGCTATGATGGTTCTTGGATAGGTTTATAATATGTTATATGATTAAAGTAATGAAAATTCTGCAGAGAAAATTAGTCCCTATTCTTGTCTTGGCTTTTTTGGTTATAGTACCTATTGTTTCTTTTGCTGCTGATATTGATGTAGAGCCATGTGATACCGCAGGTAAAATATGCAATCCATTAGCAGGAAGAGGAATTACAACAGTGCATGGGTTCATTAAAGTTTTTCTAGAAGGTGCTCTTAATATAGGTATACCGATAATAGCTCTTGCTGTGATATATTCCGGCTTCCTTTTCGTGGCTGCTCGAGGCAACCCAGAGTCCATAACCAAAGCCAAGGACACACTTCTGTATACTTTGATTGGTTCGGCGATACTTCTCGGCTCGTGGGCTATTGCCAAGCTTATATCAGAGACAGTGTTAGGATTATCATAATAGTAAAACATATGAAAAATTTATTTAAAACCGGTTTTGTATTACTCGCTTTAGGTCCTGTTGTTGCGTTTGCTCAGGTCACCAATACTGCTTCCACTGGATCCTGCGCTGCCCGAGAGAATGTAATGTTCTTATTATGTAAAATTGGTGAAATCTTAAGTGGCGTTATCCCTGTGCTTATAGGCTTAGGAGTAGTGTACTTCGTCTGGGGAGTGATAATGTATATGATAGCCGACGGTGAAGAAGCCAAGACTAAAGGCCGAGATCAGATAATTTATGGAATTATTGGTCTTGTTGTTATAATTTCTTTGTGGGGATTAGTACGTATCGTGACCAACACCTTACAGCTTAGCGGTAATGCTCCCACTAAGACAGAGATAAATGATTTATTACCAGGTAGAGATTAATATAAAAATACCATGCTAGAATTTTTAGAAAGAATACAAGACATACTGGGTGCCATCTTACCCATCCTCATCTCTCTCGGAGTGCTTTACTTCGTATGGGGAGTTGTTCAGTACTTCATAGGCGACAGCGAGGAAGCCAAGACCAAAGGTAAAGACAGAATTGTCTACGGCATTATAGGCTTCGCGATAATACTCTCTATGTGGGCCATTGTGGACTTGGGGGTTAAGGCTATTGGAGGAAATGATACAGCTCCGGCGTTTAATCAGCTTACTTCACAACAGAATGCTCAGAATTCTTCGTCTGGGTGCCCAGAGTTGACAGGAAACTTTAAATTACAAGACGTGCTCGGGTACTTCGTCTGTTTGGTCAACAACTCTGTTATTCCATTTATCTTTGCTCTAGCTACCGTAATGTTTATCTGGGGAGCGGTGAAGTTCTTCATTATCAATTCTGAAGAAGAAGCTAAGCGTGAGCAGGGCAAGCAGTTTATGCTCTGGGGGATTATTGCACTTGCGGTGATGCTCTCGATGTGGGCCCTTGTAGGGATACTCCGGTCTACAGTTGGAGACAATACTGGCAATGTGCTTCCACAGGTACCTACGAGAAGATAGTTGCTTTTATTTTTATATCTATATGATATAATTCGGGCATTGGTTCTTTATTAAAATTATTATTAGGTCGCTTTATTAATTAAGATTGTATTTAGTTTTATGATTAAAAAGAAATTGTTTACATTGTTGGGCTTAGCTATGTTGTTCGCTCCAGTAGCCGCTTTCGCACAGGTTACAGGTGCTGCTCCGACTCGATGTCAGAGTGGTCAGATTTCTGATATACAAAGCTTGCTTTGTAAGTTTAACGAAATCCTAGGAGCGCTTATTCCTTTCCTTATAGCTCTTGGAGTACTTTACTTCGTATGGGGTGTAGTATCCTTCGTTATAGCTGACGATGAAGAAGCTAAGAGTGCAGGACGCAACCGAATCATCTGGGGTATCATTGGATTGGTTGTTATCGTAGGTATGTGGGGATTGGTAAGAATAGTTACCAACACCTTCGGACTTAACAATACTACCAACATCACCTTCCCAACAGTACCTTATTAATATTAGTGAACATGGATATATTCTCGACCAAAGTAGCTTACGCGGATTTAGACTCTTTTATATTTAAGGTAAATGAGACTATCATAAATCCGCTTATAATGTTTCTCTTTGCTTTGGCGATGGTGTATTTCTTGTGGGGAGTCTTCGAGTTTATCCTCAATCAAGATAATGAGGAGATGAAGACCACAGGCAAGAGTCATATGTTCTGGGGAGTTGTGGGTCTGACTGTTATGATGAGTGTCTGGGCCATACTTGGGATACTGCAAAGTACGATTGGGGTTCCGAAATCTGAAATAAATCCAGAGACCGGACATGTAGAACTCGGGGAATATAATCCTAGTAGAAGCTGGTTTAGATAAAATATAAAAATTAAAAATGGGAGTACACTCGAGGTGAGTTTCCGCCCATTGGCGTTGCGCTGGCCGCTTGGCGCGATGTTCGGCCTCAGCGTCATCTTGGGACGCTGATTTTTCTATACACTTGCACCCGAATGTTCGGGCGCTCCGGATCAGGTGAGACATAGAACGTCTCGCCCGACCGCATTCCTGGAGGACCTACGAAGTCTCCTTCGCCAGGGTAGATGACCGGTTCGGCCACTCCCTGGAATTTGATCGACACCGGACGGCCTTCCGTACGGATCTTGGCCCTCCAGCCGATGTACCCGGAGCAGGGGGTGATGCACTCGTGTTCTAGCGTGAGTGCCTCGACCATCTGCACAGGTGCCGCAGGTGCGTAGTACACCACCGGCGCCCCGTTCTTTTCCTCGTCTTCATCGCCCCCACACCATCCTGCAAACATAGTGAGGCACACGATGATTACAAGGATGAAGACCGGAACAGGTGAGGCTGTCTGGATACCCGCTGCGCTTACTGAAGCAGGGGTATCGTGTGACGCTGCATGTGAATCGGACATTATTTCCCCCTGTTAAGGACGGCCTCTACGGCCTTGGTTACGACATCTGCCACATTGGCGTCGACGGCGTACTTGTGTTCGGTTACCGTCTTCGGCACACGTTTCGTGGTGATGTTGGCCTGTTCTGCTGCAGCACTTGGGGGCATCTGTGCGCCACCTTCAGCGATTGGCTTGTTGTACATTGCAACAAGATTCACGAAGTGCTTGGCCTCCACCATTTCTCCCAGTTGTTGCAGTTCTTCCCGTTTCTTTACTTCCAGGTCTGCAGTCATCTCGGCGCCTGGGTTGATACTAGAGACGTTCACCTTAGTGACCACCAACCCCCAATGGATTTTATTAGTCATATAGTCACTAACATGACAGGTTGTTGCAGCGCCTAGTTCGAGCTGCATGCCGAGCACCTCGGTGAGATCCTTTGATCGAATGATTTCTCGGATCTTCTCGTTTACCAGATCATCGATTCCCTTTTCGAGATCGTGCGGGTCGACGCGGAAGTAATTGCTCAGGTTTGTGATTTTTCTCGAGATCGAGGACTTCACAGTCACCGTCGCATTGTCCTTCGTTATTGCGTTGATGGGCTCCAACTCCAGGACCTTCTCGCGACAATCAGTTGATTGAATCGAGACAGGCCACGAAGCCCAACGCCATCCATCGCCTACGTCAGAGAGAGGTCCGAAAACCATCTCGCTGCGGTCCAGGGAGCTGAAGAGCAATCTTTTACCCTTCCAGCCAAGTGGCAACTTTTGCCAGCCGAGCCAGAACCATGCGAATACAGCGACGACGATCCATACTAGTGTCCAAGTCATTGTCTCTTCTCCTCGCGCCACGTCTGGGCGCATCTATCCGTTTTTGGTGATGCGCCCGCCGGGCGCGGCGGGTAAATAACTCAAAAATTCAGTTGTCAATGTACCAGAGGTACCGGTACATTATATCATAATAAACACAAAAAGTCAACCTTTAAGGCTGACTTTTTGTTATGCTGGAGGCTTATATTTATTAGGTTTAAGCGTGCTTCATTGGTGCCTTGTGGTATCTGTCGGTAGCACCGAATATTCTGCGAGCGAGGATTATGATTACTAGGATAAGTATAGCTAGCATTATCCACTGCACAAGCCCAGAAGGGGCAAATGAGCTACCTCCGTAGATTGCACTTGCTGCAAGGTTGCTGTATCTGTCGGTGGTCTTGTCTGAGTTAGTATTTGCTGTATTTGAAGTAGTGTTCTTAGTATTAGTAGTTGTGCTAGTAGAAGTAGAGGTAGTATTCTTAGGATTGTTGGTATAAGTCTGAGTAGCTTGTGCTGCAGGTACTCTAACAATCTGCTGTTCGTATGCCACTATTGGATCCCATTGGTTACTGCCATAGGCATTTACATAGCCTGCAGTCTGTGTTTGCGCATTAGCTAAAATAGGCAAAGCAAACAGCATAACCAAAAGAGTCAGTATTCCCAAGCTCATAGCTGCACTGTATATTCTTTTTGTATTATTTATATTAGTCATACCTATAGTATAGCATATACTGATATAAAAGTCAAGTACCTAGAATATGTCCATAAAAGCTTGTTATTTTTAGTTTTTTTACATATAATCTTGTTGTATTGCCCGAGTGGCGGAATTGGTAGACGCGCACGACTCAAAATCGTGTCTCGCAAGGGATGTGGGTTCGACCCCCACCTCGGGCACCGGAGTATTTTGAAATTTTTATGCGCCCTTAGCTCAGCTGGTAGAGCAGATCCCTCTTAAGGATAAGGTCGAAGGTTCGATCCCTTCAGGGCGCACAAGGTTATAAAAAATTAAACTGCTTTAATTTTTTATAACTTGGGCGAGCCGAAGGCATAATTTTTTCAGCAGAAAAAATAGCCGAGGCAGGGTCGTGAAATTTTACGAGCGACGGCGAGTAAAATATTCCTGACCACAAAGCATAAAAAATAATGGGCAAGTGGCGGAATTGGTATACGCGTTAGTCTTAGGAACTAATGCCGCAAGGCTTGAGGGTTCGAGTCCCTCCTTGCCCACAAATTTTAGAGGGCCTGGTAGCCAAGTAGTAAGGCATTCCTCTGCAAAAGGAATATACGTGGGTGCGATTCCCACCCAGGCCTCAATTAGCTTTTACGAAGCAGTTCGTCAATTTTCTGACGATTCTTTTCACCTTTATCTATGTCTATATCTATGAAAGGGATCATCTTGGTCATCATATTCTTCTTCAAGAACTCACGGAGTTCTGGCCTTTTGCGTTTGGCGAATTCCAAAGCAGTCTTTTCCTTATCATCCGGTAAGACAGTTATATAAATAGTCCCTCGCTTGAGGTCAGGGGAGACAGTAGCATGTGTGACGCTAATGAGTGAGGTTTTGTTGTTTTCTCTACCGAGGAATTCGGCAGCGAGTTCTCGTATTAAGTTGGAGACTTTTTCTGTTCTTTCAGTCATTACTTATGAACTATGTTAAATGATTCGATTACATCTCCAGAGACTATTTCTATTTTAGACTCTATCATCATACCGAACTCTGAGCCTTCGGAGACCTCGCGAGTCTTGACCTTGCCTTTCTCTAAGTTTACGATTCTCCCTCGGCCTATTTCGAAGTCTCTGCGGATTATCTTTACTGTCGAGTCGAGCAATATACTACCTTCTACTACCTTACCTCCTATTATTTGTCTTTCTTTTGTCCTACTGAAGGCTTTAATTATCTTGGCTTTACCAGCAGTCTCTTGAGTTTCTACCTTAGCTAGGCGAGTTTCCATTTCAGCTTCGAGCCACTCAGTCATCTTGTATATGATGTCGAAGAAGGCTATAGATATACCACGATTTTCAGCTAACTCTACAGCACTTCTATCCGCCTTTACATTAAATCCGATAACAATGGCATTTTCGCTTGTGGCGAGAGACTTTATGTCGTTTTCTGTAATTACCCCTGCGCCCTTTGCTACTATTTTAAATTCAGCACTGTCGCTTGTTATTTTGCTTATTTCTTTCTCTAGGGCTTCTACTACACCAGATACATCAGCCCTGAGGACTATGGGAATTATTTTCTTATCAGTTTCAGCGTTGCCATTATCTCCATTTTTATTTCCACTATTAGAATTCCAATTCTTGGCATACTCTTCGGCATCCTTTTTGTTGTCAAAGGATTTCCACTCTGCTCCTACGGATGGCATCTTACTCCAGCCAATGAGTCGTACAGGGGAGGAGAAGCTTGCCTCTGCGAGAGGCTTGCCGAGGAAGTTCTGCACCATTTTAGTAGAGCAGGTGCTGTCTCCAGAGACTACAGTCATTCCTTTCTTAAGTTTGCCGTTTTTTATTATTAAAGTAGTTTCTATTCCGCATTTAGGGTCCATGTTGGCTTCAAGAATAAGGCCGGATGCTGTAGCTGAGTCATCACCAGTAAAATTCTCCATCTCAGCTAAGATGAGGATGAGAGACAGGAGTTCGTCTATTCCTGTACCCACCTTAGCAGATATAAGAGCAAAGGGGACCTTACCCCCATAGTTCTCTAGATAGATTTCGTTTTCAGCTAGCTCACCCTTTACCTTCTCAACGTCTGCTCCAGGCAAATCTATTTTATTAATAGCCACAATAAATGGTGTATTGCTTTCCACTATTGTCTTGTGGGCTTCTATTGTCTGAGGTTTAACTCCGTCAGCTGCCGATACCATCAATATGGCAATGTCGGCAATCTGAGCTCCACGGCTTCGCATTCTAGAAAATGCTTCGTGCCCAGGGGTGTCTATAAAGGTTATCTTTTTAAGATTTCCATGCTCGTCTTGGTGCTCTACTTCGTATGCAGAAATACGCTGAGTAATGCCTCCAGCCTCACGTTCTGTTAGATTGGTCTGCCTAATGTAGTCGAGTAGGGTAGACTTACCGTGGTCGATGTGGCCCATTACGGCTACTACTGGCGGACGTTCTTTATTTTGTTTTTCATTTTTTTCTTCCATTATAACTTTCTACCTTATTAACTTTATAACTACTTAACAGTGGCTTTATCTAATACAGCTCTTTCTTCTTCTGTTAAGTCATATGTTGATTTACCTGCTTTCACTGGCTTAGCAAACACACTCATTCTTTCTCTGGAGTATAGACTGGACATCACAACCCCATCTCCATCT
>CAYXDY010000008.1:0-350 GCA_964463905.1 uncultured Candidatus Saccharibacteria bacterium | reverse complement strand
AGCGAAGCTCTGGTTGCTACCTTGGTCTGGAAAGGGGTTGAATCGGATAGTCTCCATACCACGGATGCTTTTACGAAGTTTAGTATTTACGTTTATTAATTCTTGGTCAGCATTATTTTTCCATTTCTCAAGTACAGCAATCTGGTTCTGCAAATGGAGGATGGTGTCTTCTAGGTCTTTACCTTTCTTGCCTAAAAAGAATCTTTTTAGCCTCTTTTCTGTATTGAAAGCCCAGAAGATAGCTATTAAAAAGGCAATAACCCCCAAAATTAAAAAAACCAAGACAAACATATCGTCGAGCTTTATATTCATACTTGATTAATATATACTATTTTCGTGGTTAAATCAAT
>CAYXDY010000007.1:0-11999 GCA_964463905.1 uncultured Candidatus Saccharibacteria bacterium | reverse complement strand
AGTCATGGGTGCACCCGATATATTGCTCCGCAAGTCCAACATTCCCAAGGAGGATTATTTTAAAATAGAATCTTGGATAGAGGCTACCAGCAGAGAAGGTAAGAGGTTGATAGGTATTGCAACTATAAATAAGTCAGAGAATCAGAACTTTAATATTGAGGTAGTTTCCGACATTCAATTTCAGGGCATGTTTGCATTCTTTGACCCTATTCGGCCAGAAGTACCTGCCGCTATTAAGAATATTGAATCTCATGGAATAAAAATGGTCTTAGTTACTGGAGACTTGGTGGGCACTGCTTTGTCTGTAGCCAAGAGTATAGATTGGAAAGTAGCTGAAGACGAGGTTCTCGCTGGTGCCGACATTAAGGGGTTCTCCGATGAAGAGCTTTTAAATTTATTACCTAAGACTAAAATATTTGCGCGTGTTACTCCCGAGGACAAGCTTCGTATTGGGCAACTGTATCAGAAACTTGGAGAGGTTGTGGCTATGACTGGAGATGGAGTCAACGACGCTCCAGCCCTTAAGGCCATGGACATAGGTATATCTCTAGGCAGTGGAAGCGATGTGGCCAAGAGCGCGGCAGATATGGTGCTTCTTGATGACAACTTCGAAACTATAAGTCTAGCTATTGATGAAGGAAGAAAAATCCTTGGAAATGTACGGAAGACATTTGCTTATCTTATGTCCAACTCTCTAGATCAGGTCTTCCTCATAGGCGGGAGCTTGATTGCTGGAGTGGCTCTACCTCTTACCGCACTTCAAATAATCTGGGTGAACTTGTTTACTGGCTCATTGCCTGCGCTTTCTTTTGCTTTTGATAATGATATGGATCACGATAAGTACACAGGCAAGGATTTGAAGCTTATTTTTACTAAAGAGGTCAAGCTTCTAACTTTTGGTATCGGACTTTTGTCTTCATTGTTATTGTTTATTTTATATTACACTCTGCTTAAGATAGGTCTTCATGTGGATGTGGCGCGGTCAATATTGTTTGTGTGCTTCTCTTCTTATGTTCTGGTTATTGCTTTTTCTTTCAGAAGTTTACATCAGCCAATTTTTGCTTACAAGGTCTTCTCTAATACCAAGCTCAACTTAAGTATACTATTGGCGTCTGGACTTCTTGTGTTTACAATGACGGCTCCATTCATGAGAGAGATTTTCGGTCTGGCACCTATGCCACTCATCTGGCTTCCTTTCGTGGTTTTCTGGTTAGTACTAAATGTTTTCATGATAGAGGGAGCGAAATATGTAATGCGCAGAGCTCGCTAAACTAGCATTTTTAAGCTTTTTTTGTTATAACTTAACTCACATGGGGCTTGTGGTGTAACGGTTAACACTGAAGCTTGTGGAGCTTTCAATTCGGGTTCGATTCCCGACAGGCCCCCAGAATTGGTTTATGGTTTCTAGATGGCTTTTGCTTTTTATCCACAAGCCGTCGGTTTTACATTGTTAATTTATTTGATAAAATTAACATATGCCTGTCGTCCAATGCAAAATATGTTCTAAAGAATTTTATGGTAAACCATTTTTCTTAAAACTAGGACATGCAAAGTACTGCTCCCAGCAATGTATGCGTGCAGGAAGCAGGACTGGCAAAATAGTTCCTTGCCATTCTTGCAATAAAGAAGTATACAAAACTAAAAAAGCCTTACGCGTTTCTAAGAGTAAGACCTATTTTTGCACAAAGTCTTGCCAGACGAAGTGGAGGAATTCAATATTTATAGGTACGAAACATGCAAATTGGAAAGATGGGAAGCATTCATATAGAAGTACAATGCTAAGGAATAAGATTCCTCAAATTTGTAAATTATGCAATACTACAGACAGCCGGGTGCTGGCTGTTCACCACATTGATCGAGACAGAACAAATAGTTCTATATCAAATCTAGCTTGGCTATGCCATAATTGTCATTTCCTATTGCATCATGACAAAAAAATTGAGAAAAAATTTTTATCAAAAATTCCACATCCTAATAAGAAGCACAAATTATGATATCTGTAACTGTTGTTAACTATTTATTAGGGTTAGTGGTAGGTTGTTTTTTAGAGTCTATCTACCGGTCTTATAACGCAAAGAAATTTGTAAGACCACTTTTAATAAATGCTCAAATGTATGCACTTGCTGCTGTGTTTATTTATCTTATTTATTTACTGGAAGTAAATTTTTTATTTAAAATGTTATTACTTCTTGTGATTACTACGGGTATAGAATATTTATTAGGATTTTTATACTTAAAGATTAAAAAGGTTCGCTTGTGGGACTACAGAGGGGAGAGTTTTAATTATCAAGGGATTATCAGATTGAGGTTTTCTATTTATTGGCTAGGCCTTTCTCTGGTTTATTATTCCGTATTACACTTAATAAGTATTTTGTATTAAAATAACTATATGAATTTACTTGGAGATATATTTAATGGTGAAGAATTGATTAGCACGCTAAAGAGCGGCGGATTAGTAGTAATGCCTACGGACACCCTCTACGGGGTGGTGGGCTCTTCCCTTAATAAGGAGACAGTGGAACGAATTTATGATGTGCGGGGGAGAGATGAAAACAAGCCCTGCATTATATTAATTGGAGATTTATCTCAACTTAAAAAGTTCTCTATTGAGATTACAGAAGAACAAAAGAAAATAATAGAAAGTAGCTCAAGACCAACTAGCTTTGTGTTGGATTGTGTCTCTGAGAAATTTACATATTTACATCGAGGCAATAAAACTCTAGCCTTTCGTATACCACAAAATAGTAACTTAAAAAATTTATTACACGAAACGGGTCCACTCTCTGCTCCGTCTGCTAATCTGCAAGGTCTGCCACCCGCGACCAACATACAACAAGCTAAAAAATATTTTGGCGACAAAATAGATATGTATATAGACGGCGGAGAGATAAATGGAGAGCCCTCTCGTGTTATCCGTCTTCACTCCGACGGTACAACAGAAGTATTGAGATAGAAAGATTTATTTAACTATGTCATAATCATCTAATGAAACTCAAAGAGTATTGGAAGACACTTGGTCCAGGTCTTACCACAGGTGCTGCTGATGACGATCCTTCAGGTATTGCTACTTACTCTCAGCTTGGAGCAAGTAAGGGCTTCTCTCTTTTATGGTTGGCGCCATTTTCATTCCCGTTTCTCGCTGTAGTGCAGGAGATGAGTGCTCGTATAGGGCTCTCTACTGGCTTGGGTTTGGCTGCTAATATTAAAAAATATTATTCTAAAAAGGTTTTATATACATGCACTGTACTCCTTTTGGTGGCCAACATTTTCAACATCGGAGCCAACTTAGGCGCCATGGCTGAAGCGTTTAGGCTTCTATACCCATCAGTCAACTTCTATTTTCTTGTTATCGGCTTTGCCGTCTTCTCTCTCTTACTTCAGGTTTTCGTGTCCTATAAGAATTTTTCAAAATATCTAAAGTATTTAGCTTTGGTTTTGTTTGCTTATATTTTCTCTGCACTTTCTGTAGATATTGCTTGGGGAGAAGTATTTCGCAATACACTCACACCGTCTATGAATTTTTCTAAAGAAGAGATTATTTTAGTGTGTGCAGTGCTCGGCACCACTATCAGCCCATATCTTTTCTTCTGGCAGACATCTCAAGAAGTGGAAGAGGAAGTCCTGAAGGGGGAGATAAATGAAGAAAATAGCAGGGCGCAAACTACAGCCAAAGAGATTTCTAGTATGCGAGTAGACGTATGGTCTGGGATGTTTCTTTCTAACTTCGTAATGTTCTTTATTATCGTGGCTGCTGCGGCCACTTTGTTCAAAGACGGGATAATTATTTCATCTGCTGCAGATGCGGCGCTCGCCCTTAAGCCATTTGCTGGCAACTTCGCTTTCATACTCTTTGCTTTAGGTATACTTGGTACAGGGCTCTTGTCAATTCCGGTCTTAGCAGGCTCAGCGGCGTATGCAGTATCTGAGTCTTTTGGTTGGAAGGAAGGTTTGTTTCAGAAGTTCAAACAAGCCAGTGCCTTCTACGGGGTCATAGCTTTCGCTATGCTTGTGGGGATACTCCTTAACTTTATTGGACTTAATCCTATCAAGGCTCTTATTTATTCGGCTGTTTTAAATGGTATTATCGCCCCGGTCATTATTTATTTTATTGTCCGACTGGGTAGTAGAGAGGACGTGATGGGGGAACATAAGAATAAATCTTTGGGGAATTTTTTCGGCTGGGTCACCTTCTCTATTATGGCTATTGTGAGTATCTTCGCAGTTGTGTCTATTTTGGTGTAATATCTAAATATGGAGATACGGGAGAATTATAACCTTAAAGACTTGAACACTTTTGGCGTTTCTGCGTTTGCTCGGTATTTTACCGAGGTCAGCTCCGAGGCTGAGCTTAGGAGCCTTTTTGATAATCCAATTTTTAAAACACAAGAAAAGCTAATTCTCGGAGGAGGAAGCAATATTTTGTTTACACAAAATTTTGATGGTTTTGTAATTTTAAACAAAATAAAAGGTATACAAATTTTAGAGGAAGATGATAATAATGTAACCATTAAGTCTATGGGGGGCGAAATCTGGCATGACTTGGTTGTCTTTACGACAGATAGAGGGTATTGGGGGATAGAAAATTTGTCTCTAATACCGGGCACTGTGGGTGCTGCCCCAATGCAAAACATAGGAGCTTATGGAGGTGAGCTTAGAAATACATTTGTTGGGCTCGAGGGTATTCATTTGGGGACAGGAGAGAAAAAATTCTTCTCTAAAGAAGAATGCAATCTTGGTTATCGCGAGAGTGTTTTTAAAAATGAGATTAAGGGCGAATATTTTATTTTGTCTGTTACTTTTAAATTAAGTAAAAAAGAAGATAAAAACTTAGATTATAAAATTCTTAAAGAGTATTTAGATAAAAACAAAATCGAGGTCTCGAGCTCAAAAGATATTAGCGAAGCTGTCGCAAATATAAGAAGAAGTAAATTACCAGACTGGAAGGTCTTAGGTAACGCGGGGAGTTTCTTTAAGAATGTTTTTGTGTCTAAGTCTGAACTGGAAGCTTTAAGAGAGAAATACCCTGACATGCCGTCGTTCGAAGAAGGAAAAAAGTTTAAAATTCCCACAGCTTGGCTGATAGAGAATTGTGGTTGGAAAGGTAAAAGGGTTGGGAATGTTGGTGTTCACGACAAACAAGCGCTAATTCTGGTTAATCATGGTGGAGCAGATGGAGAAGAAATCAAGAGTCTGGCTACCGACATAATGCAATCCGTTTTTGAAAAATTCGGATTAAAACTCTCAATGGAAGTTAATCTTGTGTAACATTATAGTGTTTTGTTGCATTATAGTTGTAGGAGCCTATAATAGGTTTATTAGTAATAACTTTTTAATATATGGAAATTTCACAAGAACAAAAGACAAATATTTATCGAGGTTTAATGGTTTTATTAGTCGTATTGTCAGCTTATTTCGCTGTGCGAGCATTGTCCGAGTTCCGAGCCTATGGAATGATGGGTGGTTCTGATTCTAGAACTATTACTATGACAGGCACTGGAGAGGTTACGGCTATCCCGGACATTGCTAGTGTGTATTTCTCAATCAACAAAGAAGCAAAAACAGTAAAGGTTGCCCAAGATGCAGTCGCTGAGGTAGAAGGCAAGGTTCTCGCTTTTCTAAAAGAGCAAGGCATTGAAGACAAAGACATTAAGGCATCCAGTGTTTCCTTTAACCCTAAATACGCATACCCGACAAGATCAATCTGCAACGAATTTAGTTGTCCGCCGTATCCGGGCAATAGTGTAATAGTGGGTTACGAAGCCAGTGAGAGTATTACTGTGAAGATTAGAAATACAGATGATGCTGGGAAGATAATCGAAGGATTAGGTGCCTTAGGGGTCTCTAGTTTAAATGGTCCCAACTTCACCATAGACGATGAAGATGGTCTAAAAGCAGAGGCACGCAAGCAAGCTATTGATGAGGCTAGGGTTAAAGCAGAAATTCTAGCTAAAGACTTAGGAGTAAGACTCGGGAAAGTAGCTGAATTTAATGAATCTGGTAATTACCCGATGTATTACGGACGAGACGCCATGATGACATCTGTCATGCCGGAGTCAGCCCCAAAGGCCATGGAGCTACCGAAAGGGGAGAATACTATTCGGGTAGATGTGACTATCACTTACGAGATAAAGTAAGCTCGGGTTGACTATATTAGCTAAATAGAGTACTATTAAAAGAGCCCTGAGAGGGGCTTTTTTAAGAGGAATAATTATTTAAAAAAATGTCAAAAGTTACTGAATACGTAAAAGAAACAAAGACTGAATTTAAGCACGTTATATGGCCAAGCCGAAGCCAGACTTTATACTATACTCTAATAGTTGTAGCGCTTTCAGTTATAATTGCATATTTCCTTGGTTTATTTGACTTTATATTTTCTAAGGGGCTTGAAAAGGTGTTAACTCTATAAAACTATTTATGTCTAAACAAGAAACACAAGGAGTTCGGAGTTGGTATGCTATCCACACCTATGCTGGATATGAAAACGTCGTGCTTCGCAACTTAAAACAACGCATAGATTCTCTTGGAATGAATGACAAGATTTTTAATGTTATCGTGCCAGTTGAGAAGAAAATAAAAATAAAAGGTGGCAAGAGGGTGGAAGTAGAAGAGAAGATATACCCAGGATACGTACTTGTAGATATGATAGTTACCGATGATTCTTGGTATGTGGTTCGCAACACTCCACGCGTCACTGGCTTCGTAGGAGCAGGGGTTAATCCAGTTCCTCTTAGAAAAGACGAAGTAGACTTCCTTTTCAAGAAGATGGATACTTCTACTGCCAAGCACAATATTGATATGGTTCCGGGTGAGACTGTACTTATCACTGATGGACCATTTAAGGACTTGGAAGGTAAGGTCAACACTGTGGACGTAGAAAGAGGGAAGATAAAGGTATTAGTAGCAATGTTTGGCCGCGAAACACCAGTAGAGCTAGACTTCCTTCAGGTTAAGAAGATGTAAAGAGGAAATTGCAATTTTAGTAAGGTTATAGTAAGGTAGGAAGATATAAATTTATGGCAAAGAAAATAACAAAAAAGATAAAATTACAAATTCAGGCCGCGAAAGCTACTCCAGCTCCGCCTCTTGGACCTGCGCTTGGACAGGCTGGTATAAACATTGGAGACTTCGTCACCAAGTTTAATGCTGCTACCCAGAAAATGGCAGGGGACAAGGTTTCTGTTCAGATCAGTGTATTTGAGGACCGAACCTACGACTTCGTCATCAAGACTCCACCAGTTACTGGTCTTATTCTTAAGGCTGCTGGTGTGGAGAAGGGTTCTGGCAAGAATGCTACTACGAAGGTGGGCAAGATTACTCGCGCTCAAGCTCTAGAGATTGCCAACAAGAAACGCGCAGACCTTAATGCTAAAGACGACGAAGGAGCTATCAACATTGTAGCCGGAAGTGCTCGAAGTATGGGGATAGAAGTTAAAGGATAAATGGATTTACCATATCTTTCTAGACTCATAACGAAGCTCGCACCCAAAGTGCGAGCTCGTGTCGTTTTGGAGCCGGAGTGGGGATATGTCGGGCAGATAATTTATAAAAATGGAGTTACTAGATCTATCCGACATCTTTCACTAGATTTGAACCCTATTGCTTCTTCAGACATCGCTAGAGACAAGGGATACGCTAAGTTCTTTCTCCAAGAGAGAGGCTACCCGGTAGCAGGAGGCTTTACGGTGTACTCGCCAAAGTGGGCTAAGGTTATCGGAAGCAACAAATCTATAGCTTACGCTCTCAAGAAGGCCAAGAAATACAATTTCCCCCTCGTGGTTAAGCCCAACAGCAAAAGTCAGGGGACTGGAGTGGAGGTGGTGCACACAATGACGGAGTTAAAGACTGCGCTTACTTCAATTTTTAAATACGACAATGTAGCACTAGTTGAAGATTATCTTCCGGGGTTGGATTACCGTATCGTGGTCCTGGATAATAAAATTATTTCGGCTTACACTCGAGTACCACTTTCGGTAATAGGTGATGGCAAGAAAAGTATTTTGAAATTACTTAAAGAAAAGAATCAACTTTTTATAAAAACTGGAAGAGACACTAGGATAAACTTCAAAGACATAAGAATCAAAAATAAATTAAAAAGAAATGGATATACTTTTGCGAGTATTCCCATGAAAGCCGAGCAAATATTTCTCTTAGACAATGCTAACCTCTCAACAGGAGGAGACTCCGTGGATGTGACCCATAAAATTCATTCCAGCTTCAAGAAGCTCGCTATAAATATTACTCGTGACATGGGGCTTCGTATCTGCGGAGTGGACTTGATGCTTACTAAGGGAGATATAACGGAAGATATGAATAAGACTAAGTATTATGTAATAGAAATAAACTCTGCTCCTGGGTTAGATCATTATGTGACTACGGGCAAAGCTCAGAAGAGGATAGTGGAAGATATGTATTTAGAGGTATTAAAGGCGCTTGGAAAGAAGGATTAAAAGGAGTATCATATTGTTATGAAAAAATTGACTCAAAAGTCTATAAAGCATAAAAGGCCCACCTGGGATGAGTATTTTATAGGGATGGCTGAGTATGTGGGGACGCGGGCAACCTGTGATCGAGGTAGAAGCGGGTGTGTAATAGCAAAAGATAAAAGAGTTATATCAACTGGGTATGTGGGTTCACCATCTGGATTACCTCATTGCGATGAAAATGGACATGAGATGCACACAGTTATTAACGATGATGGTGGCAAGACTGAGCATTGTATCCGGACTACTCACGCGGAGCAAAACGCCATAGCCCAAGCGGCTCGATTTGGAGCGAAGCTCGATGGTGCTGTGCTCTACTGCAAGATGACACCTTGCTATGTGTGCGCTAAACTTATCATAACTGCCGGAATCACTAGAGTAGTATCAGCGAAGGACTATCAATTATCCCAAAAATCAAAAGCAATTTTCAAAAAAGCAGGAGTCAAATTAGAAATTATAGATAAGAGGATAGAAGAATATAAAAAATAAAGCTATGATAGACCTTAAAGAGTTACAGAAGGAAGTAATTAGGAATAAACAGGAGAAAGGTTTTAATATGTCTGACACCTCTTTAGAGTTTTGTCGTGCCCATGAAGAATTATCAGAGGCTTTTTCTAAATACAATAAGGGACAAGATGGTGTGGCGGAGGAATTTGCCGATGTGATGATATTTATCCTAGGTATGTGCGAGACAATGGGTTTCGATCTAGAGAAAGAGCTCATTAGAAAAATTGAAATAAATAAAAAGCGTCAGTATAAAAAATCTAAATCCCCAGACGGGAAAGATATATTCATCCGCATCAAGACCGACATAGACCCTTAAAAGAATCTTTCGTACACTGAGAACGCATAGGAATATGCGTTCTTTTCATCTGCTTTGTGCTCTTCTCTTTTGACTTCGTTCCAGACTATTGGGATTATTTCAGGAAAGAAGGTATCAGCATCAGGGAAGCTGGCATCTACATGAGTGATGTATAACCTATCAGCATGTTCTATCATCAGTTTGTATATCTGGCCTCCACCAATGACAAAAACTTCTTCATCTATGTCTTTAACCAAATTTAATAGCTCATCCACTGAATGCACTATTTCTACACCCTCTTTTTTAAAAGATTTATCCAATGTAATAACAATGTTTCTTCTGTTTGGAAGTGGCTTGCCTGGAGAGCCATCTGCGCCAACTCCTAGAGACTCAAATGTCTTTTGCCCCATTATTACTGTGTGGCCGGAAGTCGTCTCTTTGAAGTGCTTCATATCTGCTGGCATGTTCCACAGCAAATCATTCTTTCTTCCTATTTCATTATTATTTCCGATTGCGGATATTATTGAAATCATATTATTTGTTTTATTTTTTCTACTAAATCCACACTATCAGTATACCCTAAAAATTCATTTGAAACCGATTTAAGTGAACTTGAATACTTGCTGTTGGTCTTGTAAACACAAACAATTCTAATTTGAGCAATATTCGCCCAGCCCAATTCAATTCCTAGCCCAATAGAAGAATGTGACACTTCAGCAATCACTAAATCACAATCATTATTTGCAAATAATTCTTTAGAATTGTATTGCTCGGTAGTTGTGTTATGGGGGAATATCCATTCGTGTTGCAGGCCTGAGTTCTTCAGAGGCTCATAGAGCTCTTTCTTGAAATCAAAATTAGTGGAATGGCTGATATATATTTTCATTTTATACAGCGATAGGAGCCTTTATCCCTTCGTGAGGATTGTAATCTGTTAACTCAAAGTCATCTATAGTGAAATCTTCAATCTTTTTCTTGTCTGGATTTATTGTCATCCTTGGCATTGGGCGAATATCATTTCTTCTTGTTAGTTGAAGCTTGGCTTGTTCTATGTGGTTGGAATACAAATGGACATCACCACCAGTCCAGACAAATTCACCTGGCTTTAAGTCACAAATCTGAGCCAATATCATTGTAAATATTGCGTACGAAGCAATGTTGAATGGAACGCCGAGGAAGGTATCACAGCTCCTCTGGTATAACTGACATGAAAGCTTGCCGTCGGCTACATAGAATTGGAAGAAACAATGGCAGGGAGGCAGCCCAGCCTTGGACATTTCTTCTATATCAGCAACATTCCAAGCTGAGACGATTAATCTTCGTGAGTCAGGATTATTTTTTATTTGCTCTATAACATTTGCCAACTGGTCAATATGTTTACCATCTGGGGTCGGCCAGCTTCTCCACTGATATCCATAGATTGGGCCCAGGTTGCCATAATCTTTTGCAAAAGCTTCATCCGTTTTTATTTTCTCCACGAATTCCTTTATTCCTGTGTTCCACTCATCACTTTCAGTAGTCGGCACAGGCAAGTTGTTCCTTTTTAAGTACGCCTTATAAGGCCATTCATCCCAGATGTGCACATTGTTGTCTGCGAGATATTTTAAATTAGTATCTCCTCGCATAAACCAGAGAAGTTCGTGGATTATTGATTTGATCGGAACTTTTTTGGTAGTGAGAAGAGGGAAGCCGTCAGCGAGATTGAATCGCATTTGGTACCCGAATAGACTTGTAGTGCCTGTTCCAGTACGGTCTGTCTTCTTCACACCATTTTTTAGGATGTGTTCGAGTAAATCTAAGTATGATTCATCTACATGTTTGCCTTGCATGATACCATTGTATCTCACTTAAGCTTTTTAATAAAACATTGACAAAATAAGGTGAAAATGCTATAGTCTGGATAATTATTCTCACCTATTAAATAACGAGAATACGCTTGTGGAAATCATCTAGGACTTTTGTGTCAATGTGATCGATATCCATGACAAAAAGTAATTTATGATAAACAAACGTAGTTTTGTGCGTGGAGCTTCTGCTCCATCACGTGGAGTTTCAAGACCTGGCTTCAGGAGTTCTGGCCCTGTGCGCCGTGGTGCCTTCAAGTCTAAGCCATTTAAGAGAAGTGGTGGGGGAGGAGGTAGAGGCAAGTCTCGAGGCGAGAGAATAGACTTTTCTCGTTTTATTAAGAAGGCCGTACATGTAGAAGAGAAGCCTTATGTGGCTACTCATACATTTGGCGACTTTCCATTTAATTCCCAAATACAGACCAACATCTTAAGAGCAGGGTATATCCACCCTCGTCCTATTCAAGACCAAGCTATCCCTACCGTTCTTAAGGGCGGAGATGTCTTCGGTATGGCTAACACAGGTACAGGTAAGACTGCAGCCTTCCTCCTTCCTCTAATAGAGAAGATTACCAAGACCAAGGGTCAGAGCAAGAGAGAGACAGTGCTAATAATGGCACCAACTCGTGAGCTCGCACTTCAGATTGAAGATGAGTTCAAAAAGCTCGCTTTCGGACTAGGAATGTTCTCCGTAGGATGCGTGGGCGGACTTCCGATAATGAAGCAGATTTCTGAAATCAAACGCGGAGTGTCTTTCGTCATTGGTACACCAGGACGACTTCGGGACCTTATAGAGAAGAAGGTTCTCGACCTTTCTACCTGCCACAGCGTGGTCCTAGACGAAGCAGACAGAATGCTAGATATGGGATTCCG
>CAYXDY010000006.1:0-12566 GCA_964463905.1 uncultured Candidatus Saccharibacteria bacterium | reverse complement strand
ATATATCTTCTAAATACATTTTGACGGGATCACTTATCTTCTCCCCTATCTTAAAGGCTGGGCCAGAGGTTGTTGGTGTTAAGATTAAATCCACCTCCTGAAATGCTTTATTATAATCATCAATGATTAATTTTTTAACCGCGATAGCTTTATTATAGTATGCATCATAATATCCTGAAGACAAGACATACGTACCCAATAAAATTCTCCTTTTAACTTCCTTGCCGAAGCCGGCCCCTTTAGACTTTAAATAAACATCCTTTAAATCTATTCCGTCAACATGGAGTCCGTATCGCATACCATCCAGGCGAGCCAAGTTAGCCGAGACTTCAGCTGGAGTAATAATATAATAACTAGGTACGGTGTACTTCACATAAGGTAAGTCAATATCCTTAATTTCATATCCTAGGGATTTAATCTTTTCTTCTGCTTGTTTCAAATTATCAATAACTCTAGGGTCTATCCCGTCGACAAAGAGTCCCCTCGGTACGCCGATAACAGGCTTTTTAATGTCTTGCTGTTCGTAGAAATCTGAAGGGATAGAAGTGCTGTCCATTTCATCCTGACCTTTTATTGCATTAAAAACAATCTCAACATCAGAAATACATTTACCAATTGGGCCAATAACATCAAGTGAGGAACTCATGGCAATAAGTCCACTTCTCGATACTGACCCATATGTCGGCTTGAATCCCACAACTCCACAGAAGCTTGCTGGCTGACGGCATGAACCACCAGTATCAGAGCCGAGAGCAACCAATGCCATATCTGCGGCAACCACAGCCGTAGAGCCTCCGGATGATCCTCCTGGAACCCGAGTAACGTCATGAGGATTCTTAGTAACACCATAAGCAGAAGTCTCGGTGGAGACTCCCATAGCACCATCGTCCATGTTGGTCCTACCAATTATAACTGCTCCTTCCTTTTTTAATTTTTCAACGACATTCGAATTATAGGTAGCTTTATAATTTTTCAGAATATCTGATCCAGAAGAAGCCAAGTGTCCTTCAAACAATATATTGTCTTTAATCGCAATTGGTATCCCTGTCATCAGGGTGGCTGTGCCGTCTATAAATTTCTGGTCGGCATCTTTCGCTTGTTCTAATACATCATCATATACTTCCAAATACGCGTTCAACTCTGGATTCTTTTCCTTAATAACTTTCAAATACTCTTGCAGTAGTTCTGTGCAAGTAAATTCTTTATTTTTAAAAGCATTATGTGCCTTTAGAATTGTTAAATTTTTTAAATCTATCATAGAATCTTCTTGACCTTCAAAAATCCATCTTGGGAATCTGGGAATTGCTTGATAATACTTTCGTACGAAAAGCTACGTTCACGCAACTCATCTTCTCGCCAAACATTAAAAAGCTTATGCTCAGATTTAACTTCTGCATTTACAGCATCTATCTGGCCAACGTAACCCAAAATAACCTCCATATCCACGATGAGTTTTGACTTTTCTTCCGAGCTTAAATCTATTCTGGCCAGCTCAGCTAAGGCTTCTACGTCCTTAATATCCATATTATGAGTATACCTCAATATTACTTACCAATCAAAGCCTGAATTCTAGATTCAACAGGAGGATGAGTGGCAAAAAGACCTTTGACTTTCTTGCCAAAAGAAGAGCCCTTAGGATCAGAAATATACAAATGCGCGATAGCGTCAGACTGGCGAGCCATAGGCGCACTGTGAGCACCTATCTTCTGAAGTGCGGAAGCCAAGCCTTCGGGGTATCTAGTAAGAAGTGAGCCAGAGGCATCTGCTAGATATTCTCTTTTTCTTGAAATTGCTAATTGAATAAGTGTTACAAATATTGGTGCAAGAATAGCGAATACTATTCCGACTATCATGAGTATATTTCCTGCTTTGTTGTCACTATCACGACCTCCGTGGAACAAATGACTCCGCAAGAATATGTCTGCCAAGATGGACACGAAACCAACCAAAACCACAATAACAGTTGAGAGCAACATATCTCTGTTGCCTATATGGGCAAGTTCGTGAGCTATCACTCCTTCCAGCTCGGTTTTGTCTAAAATAGCAAGTAGGCCCGTAGTCACCGCAACAACAGCGTGCTCTTTGTTTCGTCCTGTGGCAAAGGCATTCGGAGCAGGATCGTTAATTACATAAAGCTTTGGTTTGGGTAATCCTGCGGTTATCGAGAGATTCTCAACAATATTGTATAAATCGAAATATTCATCTCTAGTAGCCTCTTTGGCTCCGGAAATTTTGAGAACTATCTTATCTGAAAACCAGTATGAAGTAACATTCATCACAATACTAAAAATGATGAATATATACAGAATATTAGCATTGCCATAATAGGCACTAACAAACCAACCAATACCTATAACAATTACAAAAAACATAGTCATAAGAATCCATGTCTTGGTAACGTTTTTAGATATATTTGTGTAAGCTGTTGTTGTCATGTATTTCAGCTAAATTATTGCTCACTCTGCATTAAAGCATAACTATCTATAACGAAATCCATAAATCTACCATTGCATCCCGCAAATTCTATCTTCTTCTTGTCTAAACCATACTCAATAAATACTCCGGCTGTACCATAAAAGAAAATCTCAGCTCCATAGGTACTAGCCTTATCCTTGTTTGGTGCGCCAAAGGTTGAAATTCCCTTAGGGCCTTCAGTAAAGGACTTCACGATGTTAAGCGGACAAGCAATACTCTCTCCCGCCATAACCTTACCTGTAACAGAGACCAATTTACTATCTAATGGATAAGCCAAGCGAAAGGCACACTCGCCTGTGGGTAAATCATTGCTGGTCATAATTTCTAACCTGCTCGGATAAAGAGGATTAGTAAGAGTAGCCTGTGCCCACTGACAAGACACTGCGCTCGCTCCAATACAATTAAGTACAGGGTCATCTTTATAAGCTAAAGGGTTTTGTGGGTCAGGGGCAGATGTCTCTCCGCAATTTATAGGTGAGGTTGGTACGGGTTTTACTGGAGGTGGAGGGATGATTACTGCTGGTGCTGTAGCCACAGGGGCCATGGGTTCTGGTGTCGTCTCATTTCTTTCAAAAAGATTGGCTAATCCGTCTTTAATTGAAGAAAGAAATTCTCCAGCTTCTGCTCGATAGAAATACCCTCCCCCGATCACCAGAAATATAATAATTAAAAAGATTATAAGGCCTTTAAAGTGATGGGTTTTTTTAGGCTGAGGATATAGATTACTCGCGGCTGGCCTAAATGTTGAAGTATCTATAGGGTGCGCAGGAGGTAGCTTGGTGACCATAGGAGCTGGAACAGGAACAGCAGATCCGACATAGGCCCCGAGGGTAGACCGTGCTGGGGTAATTGTTGGAGATATTGGTGCAACAACAGGAGCAGGCACTGGGACACTTTTAATTATCTCAAGGGGCATAACATCTCGGAACGCCTCACTTACATCGGCTTCGCTCCAGCCTCCACCAGATAGTAAAGCTGTCTTTACTTGTTCACGAGTTTTGCCCTTGTTTATCTCCCCACGTATGTAGGATATAAGCTCTTGAGTAATCATAGTTTTCAAACTAGAATTTCACTTCTACTGGTTGCTGGGCAGCATCATTGTCAGCAAGGTCAAAGAATGCTTGTTTAGCAAATGAAAACATACTTGCAATAATGTTACTAGGGAAACTCTCAATGGCGGTGTTTAAGTCACGAACATTAGTATTGTAGAATCTTCTAGACGCCTGAATTTTGTTTTCGGTATCAGCAAGCTCTTTCTGAAGCTCGATAAAATTCTGATTGGCTTTCAAGTCTGGATAAGCTTCTGATAAAGCAAAGATAGACTTAAGGGCACCGGATAGCATGTTCTCTGCTTGTGCGTGTTCTTGAGTAGGACCAGAAGAATTCATGGCCATGCTACGAGCCTTGGTAACATTCTCAAAAACAGAACTCTCGTGAGAAGCATATCCCTTAACAGCATTTACTAAATTAGGGATCAAATCATAGCGACGCTTCAACTGGACCTCAATATCAGCCCAGGCCTCCTGTGCTCTATTTACTAATGAGACAAAACGATTGTAGGCAAATATGGCCCATAGAACCAAAACACCTAAAATAATTAAAAAATACATCATAATTTTAGCTTATAGCGTATAGCTATCTAACTTGTTAGCTTCTAATATAGAAATTATAGCATACCCGAAAGGTATAATCCAAAAAGTTAACCAAATAAAGCTATTTATTCTGCCACTCAGAAACTAAGACTAAAAGTGGTGATGCTACGAAGATAGATGAATATGCTCCGAAGAACATTCCTGTGCCAAGCATAAGAGCAAAATACTTAGTGCTTTCAGGTCCGAATAAGAACAGGGCAAACAAAACAAGAAGCGTAGTCGTTGATGTAGCAATAGATCTTGCGTAAGATTGTTCCAAGCTTAGTCCAACAATTTCTGCAAATTTTGTACCTTGGTTTTCTTTGTTGTTTAAATTTTCTCGAACTCTATCAAATATAACAATAGTATCAGAAACTGATAATCCAAGAATTGTGAGGACAGCCACCACAAAGAGTGTATCCACCTCTGCTCCAAAAAACTTGGATAGAATAACGAACAATCCTATGGGTATAATGACATCATGAAGTAATGTAGTAATAGCGACAAATCCATATCTCCAAGACGAGACTGGCTTACTCACACCCCTAAAGGCGAAAGCAATAAAAAGGATTATACAAAGCGACACAAGAACAACAGCAATTATGGCTTTCCTGGTAAGCTCACGGCCTACTGATGGACCAATAGAATTGAATCCGACTTCCTCGAATGAAACACCGTCGAACGAAAGAGCCCCGAGGAGCTGTTCATACTCATCTTGATTTATATCTCTGGTTTTTATGATGTAGCCTAGATCCCCTGTAGGTTGAACCAACACCGAACCTAAATTCAGTTTTCCAACTTCAGCCAGAATTAAGGATTGTTCTGGTCGCACATCTGTATAGACTACTTCTAGCTTCGATCCTCCCTTGAAGTCCATACCGATATTGAGACCAAAGGTAAATAATGATATAAGCGAAGCGAGCACTAACACAATAGCGATGCTGATGAATATTTTTTTGTATTTGATTATAAACATATGGATTAGGTTATAGGTTCTAGTGACTAGGTTCTAGTAATTCCTGAACTGAATAAAAATCTGGTAATCTTACTATCTGTCTGAGGACTAATCACAGAGAGGAGTATCTTAGTGGCCGTAATTGCAGAAAACATAGACACCATCACTCCGAGTCCGAGGGTCAAAGCAAAACCTTTAATCAAAGTGGTTCCAAACCAGAACAATATTATTGCTGTAATTATATTGGAGATATTGGAGTCTCGTATTGAGAACCAAGCCCTAGAAAATCCTAAAGCCACACTATCTGATATGGTGTTCCCTTTTCTAAGCTCTTCTTTGAGTCTTTCGAAAATAAGCACATTGGCATCCACCGCCACACCAAGAGAGATGACGAATCCAGCCAACCCAGCCGCAGTGAGGGTAACTGGGATCAATTTAAATATTGATAACATTAAAAGGGCAAATATAGAAAGTGAAACAGAAGCCACAAGCCCTGGAAGTCTGTACCAGAGAATGAGGAATATCACCATTAGAACAAAACCGATGGAAGCAGCTTTAACCCCTGCATCTACAGCGCTCTCTCCAAGAGATGCTCCGATGGTCTGCTTAGACAAGAGAGTAATAGGCACCGGTAATGCTCCAGAATTAAGTCTGCCGACCAACTGCTTGGCTTCTATGGGAGTAAAAGATCCAGAAATAACGGCCTGCCCGTCTGGAATCTCTTCTCTAACTACTGGCGTAGAAATCGGCGCACCATCTAGATAAATAGCTACCATCTTGCCTATATTGTCTTTAGTTATATCCGCAAACATCTTTTTACCCACTTCGTCAAAACTTAGTGTAATTTGTGGTTCGCGAGTGTTTATGTCGAATTCTAAAACTGCTCTTTCTAAATATCTACCGGTGAGCTCGGTAGAAATAAACTGCTGGTCCAAATCAATATTTACATTGCCATCAGGTCCTACCACCAACTCTGGAGGATTGGGATTCTCAATTTTAAATTCTAGAAGTGGTGTCTGGCCTATCATGGCAGTTGCTTCATCTACGTCGGTGATCCCAGGAAGATCTACAATTAGCTGTGCTTCTCCGCCTGAAATAAAACTACCCTCCTGTACCTGCACCACCGGCTCAGAGACGCCGAAGAGGTTGACTCTTCGCTCAATAACATCTCGAAGTGCCTCCATAGAGTCAGATACCTCTCCATCAGCCACAGCCGATACGTCAGCTTGATATATAAGATGACTGCCACCAGAGAGGTCCAAACCTAGGCGAAAAGGGCTGTTCTGGAAGAAGGCTCTCTCGTTCTCGAAATTTGGGTTAAGTCTAGGCTCAGACTTATAAACAAAGAAGCCAGCTCCAGCACCCAAAATAAGTATAAATACAGCTAATATAATTCGCTTGGTCATAAAAGTATGCTTATTCTATATTCTTTTAAGTAAATATGCAATAAGGGCACCTAAAACCAAACCACCTAAAATATCTAGTGGAAAATGCACCCCAGCTGCTATTCGAGCCACTCCAATTATGAGAGCAAAAATCATAAATACGTAACCAGCCTTCCTGTGCATAAAGAATATTGAAAACGCCAAAGCTGAAAAGAAAGCAGCATGAGAAGACGGAAAAGCATACCCTGTTTCTACTAAAAGAGGCTTTACATCACTTAATGCTTCAAATGGGCGCAGGACAGCGAACATTACTTTTAACACAGAAGAAGCCAGCCAGGCGAAGAAAACAGAAAACAATATCTTAAAAAATTCCTTTTTCTTTTTTAGAATTATCTCGAGCACACTCTCAGCCTTAAACATATCATGATGGAAAAGTAAAAATAATCCGACAATCATGATAACTAAGAAAGGTAGAATGTGAGCCAAAAAGACAATAATACTATCCAGTATATTGTTCTGATGTGCTAGATTATAGAAAAAATAAAAAATGGATTCATTCATAAATTATTATGTTATGTAATTTTAGACTTGGCTACTTGTAATACATTATTAAGAAGCATGGCTACAGTGACAGGCCCTACTCCACCTGGCACCGGTGAGACCAGTGAAGCCACAGAAGACACACTCTCGAGGTCCACGTCCCCCACAATTCCACTCCCCGACTCGGAGGTGCCAGCGTCTATAAGCACTGCGCCCTCTTTTATCATATCACCTGTTACGTGTTTCCCTCTACCAATGCCTGAGATTATTATATCCGCATCTTTCAATATCTCTGCCTTATTCTCAGTCTTAGAAGTAATTATCTCCGGCTGTAAACCTCGAAAATTAAGAAGTGCTGTAACAGGCCTACCTACCAGCATCCCCTGGCCCAACACAGCAATCTTCTTGCCTGCTAGCTCCACCCGAGCTCCGTCGAGGAGCGCCATACAGGCAAGGGCTGTCGGGAACCCAAGCACAGACTCCCCTCTGTAGAACTTCTCGCTCGCTATAGTCCCTAGGCAATCTACGTCTATACTTGAATCAATGGTATCAAGAACAGCTCGAGTATCTATATGTGCTGGAAGTGGTAACTGGACTATCAGCCCACACATATTAGGGAGCGTGTTTAGTATCTTTATCTCTTTAATCAAATCATCTGTATTTATATTGGCATCAAAGTTGGCTGAATGAAAATACATCCCCACGCTCTCAGCCATCTTTTTTTTCATTTGTACATACTGAGCTGACACCGGGTCTTCTCCTACCAAAATATCACAAAACACTGGCGCAAACGGCAGACTAGCTACTTCGCTTTTGACCTTAGCCAAGATGTCATCTCTTAATTTTTTCCCATCAATTTTCTGCATATAATTTTCAATTTCTAATTTAGAATTTTCAGTAAGTTTTCAATGTATTAATTTTCATTGTAAATTGTAAATAGAAAATTGTAAATTTAACGTCTATGCTCCTAAAAATTCATTTTTAATATCATCAGGGTGAGCACTACGACCATATTTTCGCATGCTCATAAGTATTCCAAGTGCAGCGAATTCTGTAACCAAGTGTGAGCCTCCATAGCTTATAAATGGTAATGGAATACCGGTTACTGGCATAATTCCTAAATTCATACCTATATTAATGAGTATATGGCTCATAAAGAAAATAGCAATCCCCATAGCAAAAAGTATTTCAAAATTACCAGCACCCAATACAGCAAAATGCAATATTCTATATATGATAAGGCAATACAATATAAGAACAAGTAAAGACCCAACAAAGCCCCACTCCTCAGCAAAGGCTGCATAAATAAAATCTGTTTGAGCTTCAGGTAAAAACTGAAGTCTAGATTGAGTTCCGAAACCGAGACCTTTACCAAAAATCTGCCCACTACCGACAGCCACCACAGCTTGGTCTACATTATAACCAGTATTATGAATGTCAGCTAAAGGATTTAAAAAATTGGAAATTCTAGCTTTTTGATAAGGAGCAAAAGCAAACATCCAAAGCAAAGCGAATGCAATAGCTCCAGCAACAAACACTAGGGATAAGTGGGTCTTGGAAATCCCGGACACCAAGACCATGCCGAGCCAAATAAAAAATAAAATCATAGCTGAGCCGAAGTCTGGTTGTAATAAGACAAGGACCATTGGTACAAAAGCATAAAGCCCAGAAATAAATATATGCTTGATGTCGCGTATCTCTACATGTCGACGTGAGAAATACTTGGCGAGGATTAACACCAATACTAGCTTCATAGTATCTGCCGGCTGAAATGAAAAGAACCCTAAATCAAACCAGCTTTGAGCACCTCGAGAAACATTACCCACAATAAACAATGCTATTAATATAACAGCGTGAATAACAAACATCCACACCAGTACATCTGTACGCTTAAGAAAACGAAAATCAATAAATGAAAAGACAAAGAATACAACGAAAGATACACATACCCATATGATCTGCCTATCGAAGAAGTTGCCCGTGGTCTCAGTGACAGCAAAAGACTTCATGGTAAAAAGTCCAGCAAGAAGTATCGGTAATATAAAAAAAACCAAAATCCAATCTATGCGCTTGAGGCTTCTCTCTACCATTTATCTTATTCTTATCTTAGAAATATCAAAAGCTGGAAGTACTTCCCGAGAGACCACCACGCTACCAAATGGCTCTGGCCAGGTGAAATACACTTGAGCCGATTCTTCTGCCTTTAACTCGTCGATGAACGAACGGCTAGCCGAGATAGCGTTGCCAAACTTGTCATACAAGATAGCAACTACTGCAATCTCTGGAATTGCATATAGGGAATTATTGCGGACTGTGGCAGACATCCTTGGTGTATCTGTCTCTCCTGCAAGCTCTATGTTTGAAGTGAGTAATCTGGTTTGCTGTACTTGATTTTCAATGACAGAAGTCCAAAATGGTGCCTCCATGAATTCGAAGGTGGTATACACGGGCACAGTATTACCAGTGTCTACTCCGGGCTCAAACACAGTAAAAGGTCCACCTGCTGGCACATAAGTACTGCCCTCTCTCTGCCCAATGTATATATTATCTTTATCAGCAAAACGGAAACGATAATTTATTTTCTTTATTACCGCAGAATTATTCTGATTCTCCAGATAGGCCACTGCATTGTACCTTCCAGGCACTACTCGGAAGGCTCTGGCCCAGAGCACTGACACCTCGTCTACCTCGGCGAGACACGCAAGAGCACAAGAGCCTCCACAGTCCACCCCTGTCTCGGTGCCGTTTTGCTTGCCGTCGAAGCATGTAGGTGGCTTGTTGAAACTCGGATATAAAACAAGTGCTGCTAAAACAACAAAAAAAGAAATTAAAACAAATATATAGAAAATCTGCCTTTTAAGCGCCCAAGTCATAAGAATATGATAACACAAAAATAAAAAAAGAGGGGCGGCAACTGCTTGCCGTCCCCCTACGAACCCGATGCGCGACTTCTACGACTCTAACAATTTCTTGTTGCTCGCCCGCGTGCGGGCGTGTCGTGTCTCCGCCACCTGGCGGTCGACGTGCTGGTTTTTCAGCCAGCTTGGACGATTATCCTGTGGTTCCGCTGAGACTTCCCGACGACTGTTGTTCACCACCTGATTGCTCAGATGATTTCTCTTCGTTGGTCGTTCCATTGGCGTACTCCTCATCATAATTATATCACAGAATACTAAACTTTGCAAGCCTAAAAACCTAGTTTTATGCTAGGTTTTTTGTGAAGGTTGAACCTTCACAGTTTTTAGAATCAAGTACTCAGTGCTGGCGACTACCTACTCCCCTTACAGGGGCTGTACACCTTTCGCATTTCAGAAATGCTCAAGGTCTTGCACGACGGGTCCCATCCCATCGCTCACCCCTTTATGAGTATCATCGGCTCTGCAAGGCTTAACTTCTCTGTTCGGAATGCTCCCGTTTTCTTATACGGTAGTCCGTATGTAGAAAACGCAGTCCCTTTAGGGAGGAAGAGCTAAAAAAGGAAAACTACTATAAACGAAAGTCACCCGAAGGCCAGATGACCTTCGGGTGAGAATGATTTTGGGCTTACCCCATCCGTTTGAGACTAAGGACGATTGGTCCCTTATCTTCGAGTGGCCCCCAATCCGGAAGTGGGTCCTGCACCAAGAACCTTGCTCCAACCAACATGAGGTTGTAGACACGGAGGAAAACAATGGCCCGCCACTGTGTAAGCGTGGCGCCGTCAGGCGGGTTAATCCTGGCGTGACTATACATGTAGCCACTGGCTACCGCCTCGATGGCCACCGACTTCGAATGAGACAGATTGTGGAACTCCACAATACATGTCTCCCCTGGCTTGACTCCTCGGTGGAGCGCTTGAAGCAATAATGCAACTTGCTCTTCGAGGTACTGGAACTCGGCAAAATTCATGGCAACGATGTTCTGACGTACACGCATGTTCTTTCTCCTTGAAAGACCTCTCTCGAGGCGATGAACCCATTTAAGGGCGACAGAAGGATCAACTTACAAAATATATTATGTCACATTTTACCAAATTATGCAAACACAAATAACCTAGTCGTTAAACTAGGTTTTTTGTGAAGGTTGAACCTTCACAGTTTTTAGAATCAAGTGCTCAGTGCTGGCGACTACCTACTTTCCCCTTTATGAGTATCATCGGCTCTGCAAGGCTTAACTTCTCTGTTCGGAATGGGAAGAGGTGTGACCCTTGCGACGAATCACCAACACTGAAAACTCGAAACAAACGTAAGACGAATCTTACGAATAAACAATTGCATTCCCGGGCTTTCGCTTGGGTTGTGGTTTGCAAATTTCTTAACAGGAATCGAAACATTAGTACTTCTCAGCTCTACACATTACTGTGCTTACACTTAAAGCCTATCAACCTGATCATCTCTCAGGGTTCTTAACGATTCCTAATCTTGAAGCTGGCTTCCCTCTTAGATGCTTTCAGAGGTTATCCATTCCCGACATAGCTACCGAGCAGTCCACTTGGCAGTAGAGCTCATACACCAGAGGTCAGTTCACCCCGGTCCTCTCGTACTAGGGGCAAATCTTCTCAAGAATCAACGAGTGCAGTAGATAGGAGACCAACCTGTCTCACGCATCTCAGTTTTACATCAGCCTACAAAATTTGCAGCTGAACCTCTATTACTAGAGGGATCGGACTGTGACATAAACTTACAATTAAAAATAAGTTGTCTAACATTCAGTCTCTACGGGCAGAATATAATTCTTTCCCTCGGTGTTGTCCTTTGCAGGATTTCGCCGATATTAGTTAGCTTCTCGTAATATATTGCTACATTACGCCGCCGTGATGCCCCGTAAAATTCGCTTTGCGAATCACGTGGCTATGGTTGTCTTCGATTAAAACAGTTCATTTTACAGTTCATGCAAATAAAATTTTGCCTCTGAGGGTTCAAACTGTCAAAACCACACTTGTGTATGATCTTAACGGTCTGAACCCAGCTCGCGTACCTTTTTAATTGGCGAACAGCCAAACGCTTGGCAGCTTCTCCACCGCCGCGCTAAGGTGAGCCGACATCGAGGTGCCGAACTCCGCCGTCGATATGAACTCTTGGGCGGAACTAGCCTGTTATCCCTAGAGTAGCTTTTATCCGTTAATCTCCCCCCGCATCTAATGCGAAAGGTCGGTTCACTATGTTCTGCTTTCGCAACTGCTCGACATGTACGTCTTGCAATTAAGCTAGCTTGTGCCATTACACTATCGGCACGGTTTCCATTCGCGCCTAGCTAACCTTTAAACCCCTCCTTTACTCTTTAGGAGGGTACAGCCCCAGTAAAACTATCCACCAGATACTGTCTCAAAACGTTTTTGCCGTTTTGGTTAGAACATGCCTTCGTAAAGAATGGTATTTCACTGACGAGTAGAATCCAACCGAAATCGAATCCATCAAACCTCTCCCATCTATGCTACGCAGTAAAAAAACATGCTCAATATCAAGTTATAGTAAAGCTTCTAGGGTCTTTTCGTCTAACTGCACTTAACCGGCATCTTCACCGGTATTGTATTTTCACCGAGCTGGTCCCCGAGACAGTTCTCCAGTCATTACACCATTCGTGCGCGTCGGAACTTACCCG
>CAYXDY010000005.1:0-12815 GCA_964463905.1 uncultured Candidatus Saccharibacteria bacterium | reverse complement strand
AATAACGAGGTAGTCCGAGATTATTTTCTTGATTGACGAGCAGTTCGCTGGGCAAGCTTGCCCAGACAGATTGCTTTATAAATTTTGATATTTATTTTACAACCCAAGCATCCTGAAAAGTGCAACACCAAGCGCCACAGACACATTGAGTGACTCTTTCTTCCCTTTCATTGGTATTTCGGCTATTACATCGCACTTCTCTAATACATTTTTCGGTATTCCAGTAACTTCTGTTCCTACCAGGAACGCATTTTTCTTTTTTAATTTAACCTTTTTATAATCCACAGACTTAAGGTCTTGTTCTATAGCTATAATTTGGAATCCGTCTTTCTTAAGCTTTGTTATTAAAGGAAGGATTAGTTTCTTGGCTTCCCAAGACACGAATTCTTCCGCACCTAAGGCACTCTTAGCTAAGTCATTTCTTTTCCTCCCAAAGCGGTCCAAAGGCGCTGGAGTGTATCCACAGAGATACATCTTATCTATACCCGCCGCATCAGCAGTGCGGAACATCGCCCCCACATTCTCCACACTTCTTATGTCATTTAAAATTAAAATATTCATTTTATTTTCTTTTAAGTTCTGGCAAGAAATTTCTACCTCTCATATTCTTGTGATAAGCAATACTAAATCTATGCGCTTCGCTATTGGAAAGTAAAATAGATTGTTTGTGTTTATTTATAGATGATTCATCGCCCAGTATATCTTTCGGTTTGTGTCTTTCGTCTTTCAATACTGAAACTACTGGGATCTTAATATCCATTTTAACCAACACCGAATTAGCGGCATTGAGTTGGGCCACTCCTCCATCCACTACCACAAGAGATGGAAATCTCCATTCTTTGTGGTTAAACCTGCGCTCCAGCACTTCCCGAAGTGCTCCTGTGTCATTTGCATCACTTTGTGTACGTATTATAAATTTCTTATATTCATTCTTGGCCGGCTCCCCGTTCTCAACCACAGTCATAACTCCCACCATATTCTTACCGGACATATGAGCTATATCGTAAGCCTCAACTCGTGTTACAAAGTCAGGGGAAGATATTGTTAGATTGTCCTTCTTAAGAAGAGCCACATCGTTGATATGTTCTAAGGCAAAGATTTGTTTTTTAATTATATCCGCTCTTTCGAATTCCTGCCTCTTCGCTAGAGCTTTCATCTCCTTCTTTAAATTCTTAATTATTTCTTTCTTCTTACCTTGGAAGAATAGCTTCAAATTCTTAATATTCTCTTTATATATCTTTATCTTCCCTGCTTCAGAAATATCTGGCACTAAGCCTACTTGTCTGTAGAACTCGTAGCCTGTCTTGGACTTATCATCCAAGAAAGGAAATATTGGCCGGATTATCCGAAGTGCTTCACGAAGCTGAAGCCCATTCGTATATGGGCCAAAATTAGCAGAGAATTTATTTTTTGTCTTCTCCAGGTCCTTACCTCTCACCACTAATATCTTCGGAAGTTCTTCTTTCGTAATACAAACATAATTAAAACTCTTATCATCCTTCTCACGGATATTATGGTAAGGCTGATATTTCTTAATTAAATTGGACTCAAGGATTAACGCCTCAAGCACAGAGTCAGTTTCAACCCACTTAAGATTATCTGCCTTAGAAACCATATCCATGGTTATTACTCCCCTAGTGTTGATTAAGTCTTTAGAGAAATAACTCTTCGTCCGGCTCTTCAGTGAAGTTGCTTTACCAATGTAAATTATTTTCTTCTTAGAGAGGAAAAAGTACACACCCGGCTTGTCGGGGATATTTAATTTTGTTAAGAAATCTTTTTTCATGGTTCGATTTTACTCACCATGACCCTGAGTTTTATCGAATGGGTCATAATTTTACCGACGTAAAGCCTTCTTTAGATACTTACCTGTGTAGCTTTTACTATTACCAGCGACCTCCTCAGGAGTACCCTTTGCAACGACATTGCCCCCATTTACTCCTCCTTCAGGACCTATGTCTATTATATAGTCTGAGCATTTAATCACATCAAGGTTGTGCTCAATGAGCACCACAGTGTTGCCCTTAGATACAAGCTTGTTCAACACTTCTAGAAGCTTGTGAACATCATCGTAATGCAGACCAACAGTTGGCTCATCTAGGAGATATATTGTCTTCTCGGTATGTGGTCTATACAACTCACTTGAGATCTTAACTCTCTGCGCCTCTCCGCCCGAGAGGGTTGTAGCTGATTGCCCGAGCTCGAGGTATCCAAGTCCCACATCAAATAAGGTTTGAAGTCTGTCGGAAATTGCTGGAATGTCTTCAAAGAATTTCAACCCTTCTTCTACTGTCATACGGAGAACTTCGTAAATGTTTTTCTTTTTGTATTTAACTGTAAGCGTCTCTTTATCAAATCTCTTCCCAAGACACACATCGCAAGTGACGTACACAGTCGGCAAGAAGTGCATCTCAACTGCTATCTCGCCATTACCTTCACACGCTTCACAGCGTCCACCCTTAACATTGAAGGAGAATCTATTAGCCTTCCATCCACGCAACTTCGCATCTGATGTCTCAGCAAACATATCGCGGATGTGAGTAAAGGTGCCTGTATAGGTAGCAATGTTTGAGCGTGGAGTACGCCCTATCGGAGACTGGTCTATAAGAATGGTTCTAGACAAGTATTCTGTCCCTGCAAAAGATGAACAGTTAAATATTTTTGCAGTTCTGTATTTTCTCTCAAGTCTAGCTTGAAGATTCTTGTGAAGAATTTCGTACATAAATGAGCTCTTGCCTGAGCCAGATACCCCAGTAATTGAAGTCATAACTCCGAGCGGAAGCTCGACATTGAGATTGTTGATATTAAAGACCTTCCCTCCAGCAATACGCAGCACGCCTTTGCCCTCTCTTCTCTTTTCAGGAATTTCTATTTTTATTTCCTCACGAAGATACGCAAGTGTTCTAGAGTTATTAGTATTCTTCTTGGCAGTCAGAAGGTCTGACAGATTGCCTGCAGCTACCACCTCTCCTCCGTGCACTCCTGCTTTTGGTCCGATGTCTACAATATAATCTGAAGCGTAAATAGTATCTTCGTCATGCTCCACCACCAAGATAGTGTTGCCTAAATCTCTTAAATTAAGTAGTGTTTGAATCAATCTATCATTATCTCTCTGGTGTAGACCAATAGTAGGCTCATCCAAGACATATAATGCCCCCACTAATCTAGAGCCTAGCTGTGAGGCAAGACGAATACGCTGAGCCTCCCCTCCTGAGAGAGTGTTGGCCTTACGAGAAAGCTGGAGGTAGTCTAGTCCAACGTCGAGCATAAATTGGAGCCGTGCTTCTATTTCTTTTACCACCGGCACAGAAATCTCTTTCTCTTGATCAGAAAGTTTTAAATTTTTGAAAAAGTCGTGAGCATCTTTAATAGAAAGCTCAGCTAGATCTAAAATGTTTACTTGCTTCTTCAAGGTCGAACCTTGGGACCCTTTAAGGTTCGACCTTTTCCCGCCCGGGTCAGGCCTTTTTGGATGCTCTGCAGAGAGAAACACATTAAGGGCTTCAGGGCGAAGACGGGCGCCCTTACAATCCTCGCAGGGCTCATCTCCTCCGAAATATTTAGTACCCAAACCATTACAAGTCGGGCAAGCTCCGTATGGAGAGTTGAAAGAGAAAAGTCTTGGCTCTACTTCAGGGAATGAAAATCCATCATTCTTACAAGCAAACTTGGCAGACATTATGAATTCTTCATCGCCAATCTTAATAACCACCAGCCCATCGGCTTCTAGAAGCGCTCGCTCTAGTGCCTCTGCTAGTCTCATCCTACTTCCCTCCTTATCGTCATTAAATTCGTGAACAGCAAAATGGTCTACAAGAATATCAATATTATGAGCTTTGTTTTTTGAGAGCGTGATTGATTCTCTGAGCTTCTTCATTTGTCCGTCTAGACGAATCTCGGAAAACCCCTTACCGAGTAGGTCGTATAGAAGCTGATAGTACTCGCCTTTTCTTCCTCGGACTATTGGAGAGAGAATACTTATTTCAGTTTCATCCCACTCCACTCCCATCACCTTGCGTTTACTACTTTTTTCAAAAGTTTTAACTTTATCCAAAATAAAGTTTAATATTTCTTCGTTCGATAATTTTTTAATTTCCTCTCCGCACTTAGGGCAGTGAGGATGGCCGATACGCGCATACATTACTCTGAGGTAATCATATATCTCAGTGATGGTAGCCACAGTGGATCGAGGGTTGTTGGAGCGAGACTTTTGATCAATAGATATTGCAGGCGAAAGACCTGTGATTTCATCCACATCTGGCTTCGGCATCTGGTTGAGGAATTGTCGCGCGTAAGAAGACAGAGACTCTACATATCTCCTCTGCCCTTCGGCGAAGATGGTGTCAAAAGCAAGAGAGCTTTTCCCTGAGCCAGAAACTCCAGTTACAACTATCATTTTATTGCGTGGCATTTCCACGCTAATATTCTTAAGGTTATGGGTCCGAGCCCCCTTAACTACTATTTTACCTGCCCCGTTTGAATTTTCGTTTTGTTTTGCCATATCTTTAAATATTATTAAAAACTCCTTATTTTACATAGCCCAAATAGAAATTTGGAAAATTCTTTCGGGGTCTATGTGCCTAACAACGAAACGACACCCCGCCGTGCTCCTAGGGGGTGTATATCAATATTAGACTATGGACAGTATAGCAGAAAATTCAAAAAAGTCTTGTAGTTTAATAGATTAACCATAATATATCTACACCACTACTAACATACGATATATCGTATGTTATGTGGGTTAGCTCTCTTTGACTTTGCGTTTACTTATATGCTGGTTTATGCGCGACCATCTCCCCTTTCCAAACCTCGGTGGCATTATATTGTTAAGGGTTAAAATATCTTCGATGATTTTCCAAATATCTTTCTTCCCTACAGCATAGTTTAGAATATTATTATATTTTCCTTGCTCGTACTTGAGAGACATCCTCTCTATAGTAGAAGGACTCATGCCGAGAGATTGGCTGATCATATGTCTCGAAACTCCCTTTTTAAACATACTTATTACTGCCAGTCTCTTTGCAAACATTATTTTCTCAGTTTTTGTAAAAAATTCTCCAAAGACTCTATCAAATTTTGAATTTGCTGAGGCACGCTCTAGAGAACGCCCTAGTTCCTTTTCTAATTTTTTAACAAACTCTTTACTTAATATTTTTTTAGATATATGAGGCATAAGATGATTATAACATACGATATATCGTATGTTTAGATATAAAGGAGAAAATTGTGGGGCCGGGCGCTTCTAGCGACCGGCCCCCCATGACTCCCTCTGCGATGTGTCTTCACTTGGGCGGTTTTGCCTCAAGAAGAAGTTTCCACCGTGTAATGGAGGGTTCTTCAACGAAATAATCTTCGTCGCCCCACCAAACACGCTCCACTTGGGCTCGAAAGAAGACCTTGTCCCCGGGCCTCGCCGACAAGCAAATCCCGGTCCAGTCTTTGTTCTCACTGGTCTGGAAAGTTAGAGTCTTAATCTTACCTTCCGGGTCCTCGCCGATAATCACACAGGTCGTTGAGTCAGTCGACACCTGCTGAACAGATGAGCCCCCACTGAGAGCGGCGGCACCCAATGCCCCAGCGACGACCACCCCTACGGGCCCGAATCCAAGAAGCGCGGCTGTTCCACCACCGGCAGCGGCCCCCACAGCGGGTGCTCCGGACTTCTCAATCGTCGTCTCCACAGGAGACAGCAAGTGAGACGCGCGCACCTCGAGCACGACAAACGGAGGATGATCCTCGTTGTAGTGCTTGTTGGCCCAAAGCCAGGCCAAGCGGTCTCGCCGGGCCTGAGTGGCTGCCGCCCGCTTCGCTTCTCGCTTCGCGTTTTCCTCTTGGCGCTTCTTCTGGGCCTCGGTTTCACACCCAGCCCCCACGATCAAAACCAACAACAGCATCAATGCACGCATCACATCCTCCTAACTCGAGCCCTACGCTCAAGAACTTTCGTGTAAAGATTACGTACTATGGGGACAAAAGTCAAGACTACTTCTCTAAGCGGGTTCTGAGCACTACTATTTCGTCTCTGAGTATTGCTGCCGTCTCAAAATCGAGCTCCTTCACTGCTTTGTTCATCTCTTTCTCCTTTATTTTAATTATCTTGTCATAGACTAGGAGATTCCTCTCTTCATCAGACAGGGTTAGGTTCTTAATTGAATCAGATTCATTCTTTCCTTTATTGCTCTTATCTTTTTGAAAAGCCTTTTTAAATATTTCTACATCTAGTATTAATTCTGCATTCACAGCTTTAGCATGTTCACTCTCCAGCTCTTCAGTAATATCTTTAATATTCTTCATAATGGTCTTCGGAGTTAGCCCGTGCTTCTTGTTGTACTCAAGCTGTATGTTTCTGCGGCGAGTTGTTTCGGAAATTGCATATTCAATTGCATTGGTCATGATGTCAGCATATAGAATGACTCGTCCTTCGGAGTTACGAGCAGCACGGCCTATTGTCTGGATGAGAGATGTCTCGGAGCGTAGGAACCCTGCTTTGTCTGCATCCAGAATACCGATGAGCGCTACCTCTGGGAGGTCTAATCCTTCACGAAGTAAGTTAACCCCCACTAATACATCGAACTCCCCTTTTCTTAACTGAGTTAATATTTTAATTCTTTCCATTGTCTTCACATCGCTGTGAAGATACTCGGCTTTAATTTTCCTATCTTTCAAATACGCAGAAAGGTCTTCCGCCATTTTCTTAGTAAGTGTAGTTGCCAGGACACGAAATCCTTTTTTGACCGTTGCTTCGGTTTCATTTATGAAATCAGCTATCTGCCCTTTATAAGAAGCCTTCTCGCTAAGGGGGCGGACAATGACCTCGGGATCAACAAGGCCAGTAGGGCGAATAATCTGCTGGACAATTTGTTCCCCTTCCTCTCTCTCCTGTGTTCCCGGGGTAGCACTCGTATATATCACAGCACCAATTCGCTCTGCAAATTCTGCATATTTAAGAGGTCTGTTGTCTTTGGCCGAAGGTAGCCTAAATCCATATTCCACAAGGGTATTCTTACGAGAAGCATCGCCTGCGTACATTCCTCCCAACTGAGGTAGGGTTACATGAGACTCGTCTATGATAGTAAGGAAATCTGGAACTCTTAAGGTCGAACCTTGGGCTCCCTTAAGGTTCGACCTTTTCTCAATGTGTGGAAAATATGAAAGTAATGTTTCAGGAGGCTCTCCTTCCATTTTACCTGACAGATGGCGAGAATAATTTTCGATGCCATTGCAGTATCCTATCTCCTTTATCATCGCTAAATCATAATTTGTTCTTCTTTTTATTCTCTCCGCTTCTAAGAGTTTACCTTCCTTTTCGAATTTCTTTAGTTGCCCTGTTAATTCCTTTTTAATTGCGTCTATAGCGAGCTTCTTCTTGGACTCTTCTGTTATGAAGTGCTTGGCTGGGTACACAAATATATTTTCCTCTTCTTGTATAATCTGCGCAGAGATTGGGTCCACTTTAGTAATTTTCTTCAAGGTCGAACCTTGGGCTCCCTTAAGGTTCGACCTTTTTGTTTCAAATTCCACCTGATACATAAATGTCTCTGACACAGGCATAAATTCTACTCGCGAGCCGATGGAGCGAAATTGAGCAGGATTAAGATCAGCGTTAGTGCGTTCGAAATGAAGTTCTATCAACCTCTTCATTAGAGTCATTCTGTCCATCTTCATGCCCACTTCTAGTTTCATATTTACCTTCTGATATTCTTCTGGAGAACCAAGACCATAGATGCACGAAACAGAAGCAACGATTATTACATCTTTCCTGGTAAGTAGGGCTTGAGTTGAGGCATGTCGTAACCTATCTATCTCTTTGTTGATGGATGCATCCTTTTCAATAAATGTATCTGAAGCAGGCATATAAGCTTCTGGTTGATAATAGTCGTAATATGAGACGAAGTAGTGCACGGCGGCGTCTGGGAAAAAGGCTCGAAATTCTTGCGCTAGTTGGGCAGCGAGAGTCTTGTTGTGAGCAATAACTAAAGTCGGCTTGTTGTACCCTGCTATGACGTTCGCCATAGTGAAGGTCTTCCCTGTGCCCGTAGCCCCCAGTAGAGTCTGCTTCTTCATACCCTTCTCTAATCCTGAGAGTAAGCTAGAAATAGCCTGCGGCTGGTCTCCGGCAGGTTGAAAAGGACTCTTCAATTTGAATACTTTCCCTTGATTTTTCAACATATTTCTTATATTATCACAATACATGCCTTATAGCTGTTTTGGTAGGTCATTAGATTATTAGCAGTATTAATGTTTAGTAAATGTTTATTATTATATGCGCCTATAGCTCAGCTGGTAGAGCAGATCCCTTTTAAGGATAAGGTCGCAGGTTCGATCCCTGCTGGGCGCACATTAAAAAGCTTCAAGTAAGAATTTCTCTAATGCGGCCTCGGCATCTCTCCCCTCACTCCTTGCTTCAGGTAGTATACAAGCTAGGGTGGCAGCATAATTCTGGAGTTCCTCTTTAGAAAATTTACTAAAGTTATTTCTTAGAATCATATCTTTAATCTTCCAGAAGAGCACACCTACCAACTCCTCTAACCCTACCCCTAAGTCCACCGCCTGCCGGTAGAAAACCCAGGTATTGAGCTTATTGCGCTCAGCGAAGGCATTGGCCACCAAGAAGTTGTCATACTTCTCTTTCTTTTCCTTCGGTAGTTCGAAAATGTTTATCTCCGTACGAGCTTTTTTAAATTCATCCACCACAGTCTTATTAAGCTTAGTCTCTAAAAATATAAAAATGCTTTCAGACTCACCCATGAGTGGTAGCTTCTCCAAAACAAAATCCCTATTTTCTTCTCTGTCTAAAATATTATTGAAAACAACAACAAATTTAGAGCTGAATAGCCCGCCGCCGGAATACAAACTCTCGACTTGCATGCGGTCGAAGCTATTGTGGTTTATTTCTAACACCTCTACCCCTCCTTTTAGGGTTTCAAGGAAATTATTATATGCCTTCTTCTTTTTTGCGGTGTCGTCTCCAGCGAAAAGATAAATCATAGCCTAGAGCTTAACAGACTTCTGGTATTCCATATACGGTGCACCATATTTGTGAGCGAGCATCTTCTCCTGCTTAGCTAGGAATATTGAACGAGATATGAAAAAGGAAATAAGTGTAGTCAGGATGACAAAAAGAGCATTAGCAAGAATACCGAAGCCCAGCATCAATAAAAAGAGTCCCCAGTGGGTAGGGCTCCGAGTATAACAATATGGTCCTTTGCAAAATGTTTCTTTGGTAACCTCTTTCTTATCAAGAGTACGAGAAGTGTGCTGGGCCCAGAGAATCAAAATAGTGGCCAAAGAAAGCAAAATAAAACCCAAAGGAATCATAACTGAAGTGGTAAAAATCTGAAACCGAAAAACAAGATCGAGTGTTACACCCACCAAGAAAAGCAAAAAATACATAGAGTATGACTTGGCCAAAACTCGGTGAACATCATAAAATATCTTATTTCGTACCTCGCTTTTATCTATATATGCGTGTTCGTGCATCTTTATATTCTACCACAAATTACTTAACTTGGCCAAAATTATCCCCACTGCCATGATGTACTGAAAGTGGTATATCTGTCTTGTATTTAAGGTATGAACGCTGTAATACGCTCTCCATTGCTGACTTTATTACACTTTCCGCCTCTTTTAGATTACTTTCTGCTATCTCATAGACAAGCTCATCGTGAATCTGTAACACAAGATGGGCTTGTGTAGACAAGCCTGCTTCTTGTAAGTCCTCCTCTGCATAGCGAATAGCTAGCTTTATAATATCTGCTGCTGTGCCTTGTATTGGGGCATTAATAGCTGTACGCTCGGCCATACTTCGCATAAATGGAATTCTAGAATTAATATTTGGGAATGTTCTCTTACGTCCAAAGAGAGTCTCAGTATAAGTATGCTTGCGGGCGAAGACCTTGACCCCTTCTAGATAATCCCTGACTCCAGAAAACTGATTAAAATAATTATCATAAAATTTTTGCGCCTCTTCTCTGGTACCCCCAAGATTCTTACGAAGAGCGGACACGCCCATGCCATATATAATGCCAAAGTTTATAACCTTGGCCTTGCGACGCATCTCACTATCTACCTTCTCAATAGGTACACCGAAGACAAACGAAGCCACTCCAGCATGAATGTCTTTACCTTCTTTAAATATTTCTATCATCTTCTCATCTCCTGAGAGCATGGCGGCAACCCTAAGCTCAATCTGACTATAATCAAATGCCACCAGTTTGTGCCCCTTCTCTGCCACGAAGCCGTCACGAATTCTTCTTCCGAGCTCAGTCTTAATAGGGAGGTTTTGAAGATTCGGATCTTTAGAAGAAAATCGTCCTGTGGTGGTGCTATTTTGTAAAAACTTAGCATGCAACCTGCCATCTGTCCCTACCATTTGAGGTATAACATCTATATAAGTGGAGAGTAATTTCTGGAGTTCTCTGTAAGCTATTATTTCAGTAATTATTGGATTGCCTTCTTCTAGTTCTTCTAATACGGAAATCTTGGTAGACAATGCTCCCCCTTTACTCTTCTTCTTACCTGAATTAAGCCCAAGCTTGGTGAAGAGTATTTCTCCCAACTGTTTAGGAGAATTAATATTGAACTCTTCTCCTGCCATTTCATAAATTTTCTTTGTGAGCTTATCTAGCTCTTTGTGATATTCTTTTGAAAGCTTGGTAAAATAATCTTTATCTATAAGAATCCCGTGGTCTTGCATCCTTTTAATTATTGGGATAAGTGGACACTCTATCTCTGTATAAACCTTGTCCAGATTCTTCTCCTTGAGCCTGCTCATTATTGTACTGTAAGCAGTGTCGAAGGAATTAGTCTTGGTGAATATTAAAATATCTTCTAACCCTGGATTAGATAATTCTGAGTTGATAAGCCAGAGAGCGATACTAGCCTCTTCTAATTTCTTTGGGTCTACTTTCTCTCTTGCCTCCGCCGTAGGCTCCGGAAAGAGCGACGATACAGCGTTAATCTCAGCGCCATTTTTACTAAAGAAACCTTTAAGTCTTGAGAATAAACTCCGAAACTCAAACTTCATAAAGACTTGCTCTATTTTATTTAAATCTGCATCCTGCCAGAATGTTTTTTGAGGAATCTGAAAATCAACTGGTGCATCCAGCCTGATAGTCGCCAGCGTTTTGGAGAACAAAGCCTCTTCTTCATTGTCTTTTAGTAATTGAATGATACGATCCGATAATCCTACTTCTTTAAACTTTTTACTTTCTACTTTCAACTTTTTATATATTTCTTCAATGGTTCCGAAGGTGGTGATGAGAGTGGTGGCTGTCTTTTCTCCTATACCCTTGATGCCAATGATGTTATCGGACGGATCACCTCTTAAGCCTTTATAATCTGGAAGCAACTTAGGAAGGAAACCAAATCTTTCTACCACCTTATCTTCATCATATAAAATTGTATCATTGAGCCCTTTCTTGAGAGTATAAATCTGGACTTTCTTGCCATCTACTAACTGCATAGTGTCCATATCACCTGAGGCAATAATTATATTTATGCTTTTGTCTTTCTTGTATTTAGCAACTATTGTCCCGAGCACATCGTCCGCCTCAAACCCTGGGGCGTCGTATATAGGAATATTAAATGCTTCAAATATTTCTCGTGAGCTTTTGAGCTGAGAAATGAGTGCATCGTCGGTCTTGGCCCTCCCCGCCTTGTAAGCATCGTAAGCTTCGTGACGGAAGGTCTTTTCGGCAAGGTCGTAGCAGGCCACTATGTAGTCGGGCTTGAGCTCACTTATTATCTTCATCAGCATTGTGGAGAGCCCGTAGAGCGCCCCAGTAGGCGTGCCGTCAGCCGAAGCGAAGTCTGGCAAGGCATGATAAGCCCGGTGGATTATGGCGTGAGAGTCTAGGAGGACTAGGGTCTTGGGTTTGTCGCTTTTTGAAGCCATTATTTCAAGTATACCATTTCTATGTGTTTCTTTAATTTTTCTGTATTCCCATGCTTAAGCATCCCAAGATAAGACTGCAGGCTTTCTGCCTTGGGGTTACTTGCTGTATTCTTCAACATCCTCCTTTTAGTATTTGTCCTCAAAACCCTATGCCTAGGAAAATGTACCCAGCCTAAGAAATCTACCCCGGAAGCCAAAGTCTTGATAAAGACTTTATCAGGATGCAACTCCAGTTTTAATTGTTCTTTTAGATAACATTCGATGTATCGTAAGTTAGTTTGCAGATACTCTTTGTCTTCGCTTAATAATACAAAGTCGTCTGCGTATCTTATGTAATGTTTCACTTTCAATTCCCTTTTTATAAATTGATCAAATTCGTTCATATATACATTCACTAGAAGTTGAGAAGTTAGGTTCCCAAGCGGTAAGCCCTTAATGCGCAAGGCTTCGCCTTGCACATTTGGTGAGTTAAAGCTATTTATTACCTGCCCCAGTAGCCAGAGCATGTTTCTATCTTCTATATGCTTTTCTAGAATTTTCTTTAAGATTTGATGGTCTATATTGGCGAAGAACTTTCTGATGTCGCATTTGAGTATGTAGCAGGTCTTGGTGTTGTTCTTAGAGACTTTTAGGCCATCTGTCTAAATCTGTTTATGGCTCTATGGGTACCCTTCTCTACTCGGCAGGAATATGAGTCGTGGATGAACTTGGTGTCGAAGTATGGATACAATTCTTGGTAAATTAAGTGATGTAATAATCTATCTCTTACGGTAGCTTTATGTATAATTCTTGGTTTTGGGTCAGAAATATTAAAAGCAGTATATTTACCATGTTTGTATGTCTTATCCTTTAAATCATTTAACAAAATAAATATATTATCCATTAAATAATTATCTTTTGGTCTAATGCTTCGTTGAAT
>CAYXDY010000004.1:0-13129 GCA_964463905.1 uncultured Candidatus Saccharibacteria bacterium | reverse complement strand
TTAAAAGGCAAAATGTTACTATATTATATATGTCCAAGCCCCAGAAGGAGAGCAAAGCTCCCTACGGGGCGAGAAGTGGTACATTCGATTAATATATAATTTCGTTTAAGTAAGTATATAATTAGGTAGTTATGTCAAAACCGAATCGAGTACAAATAATAAAATACGGGCCACCGCCACCAGAGCTCCCTGTCTTCGGCAAGGTGAAGCCTGAGGAGGTATCATTTATCGGGCGGACCAACTACGTGGCTGCACTGGAAGAGAAGAAATTTATCTTCGGCATCAAGAGGGTAGACCGACGTCGTCACCTATACATCATCGGTAAGTCTGGGGTGGGGAAGACTAAACTCCTCGAGCTTATGCTCCGCCAAGATGTGACCTACGGCCACGGGCTCTGCCTTATCGACCCACACGGCGACGTGATAGACGCGATGCTTGACTATATCCCTAAGGAGCGCATTGAAGATGTGTGTATCATCGACCCTTCTGATATAGACTTCCCAGCTTCGTTCAACCCACTTGCCAATGTGGACCCGATGTTTAAGTTCCAGCTTACTCAGGGGCTCATCGAAGTCTTCCAGAAGCAGTTCGGTGCCAACTGGACACCTCGCCTCGAGCACGTATTCCGATTTACCTGTCTGGCTCTTCTAGACTACCCGCACGCCACGATGCGCGGAATGATATCCATGCTTACCGACCGTAACTACAGACAGAAGGTGGTGGAATACATTACCGATGACATGGTGAAAAGATTCTTCGCTATCGAATTCGCCGACTGGTCTGAGAAGTTCGACACCGACGCTATCATCCCACTAGTCAACAAGCTCGGGCAGTTCCTCTCTGATCCACTCCTCCGCAACATCTTCGGACAGAAAGAAAACAAAATAGATATATCCAAGCTGATGAATGAACAGAAGATAATCTTCATCAACCTCTCTAAGGGTCGCCTGGGCGAAGAGAACTCCTCCTTCCTCGGGTCAATGTTCCTGACTAAGATTAAGCAGGCAGGAATGGAGCGTGCGAGCATCCCGGAGCATGAGCGTAAGGACTTCTACCTATACGTGGACGAGTTCCAGAACGTTGTGACTCAGACATTTGAGAACATCCTGTCGGAAGCTCGCAAATATGGGCTCAACCTCACAATGGCTCATCAGTACGTGGGGCAAATAATTACTAAGGTGCACCAGGCTGTGCTAGGTAACTGCGGAAGCATCATTACATTCCGCGTGGGTGGTGAAGATGCGGTGAAGATGAAGCCAGAATTCTCTCCGCTCTTCGATGTGAAGGATATGATTAACCTCGCGGTGGGAGAAATATATATCAAGATGACCATCGACGGAGAATCTTACGACCCATTTTCTGCAGAGACTCTTCGCATACTGCCAGCGACTCATCCTTCTTACAGAAAAGAGATTATTGACGCTTCTCGTAGGAAATATTCTATTCCGAAGGACGCTGCTCAGAAGTTAATCCTAGAAGAAGAGTCTACCATCATCCGTAGTGCGGAAGAGAAGGCCATCATCGAAGGCAAGAAACCGGGAGACACCAAGCCTACCGTAGAAGCTGAGCCGATGATCTAAAAATAGTTTTCAATTTTGCAATTTAAGCAATTTTCAGTATAATCTTTCTTATGTCTAAAGACTATTACAATATTTTAGGAGTTGATAAAAAGGCCTCAAAGGATGAAATAAAGAAGGCTTTTTATAAGCTGGCTCACAAATATCACCCTGATAAAAAGGAGGGAGATGAAGCTAAATTTAAAGAAGTAAATGAAGCTTACCAAACTCTCTCAGATGAAAATAAACGCTCCAAGTATGATCAATACGGTAGTGGCTTCGAAAATATGGGTGGCTTTGGAGGTGGAGGCGGGCAAGGCTTCGGTGGCTTCGACTTTAGTGGTGGCGGCGCCGGAATGGAGTTTGACTTCGGCAATCTCAACGACATCTTCAGCGACTTCTTCGGAGGCGGTATGGGAGGAGGTAGACCTCAGGCTCGCCGTGGACGAGATATTTCTACTGAAATTCAGATTTCATTTTCGGATTCTGTGTTTGGTGTGGAGAGAAAAATATTAATCACCAAGACCTCAAGCTGTCTTACCTGTAAGGGCTCTGGGGCTAAGCCTGATACCAAAATGGAGACCTGTAAGAAGTGTAATGGTCAAGGCAAGATCCACGAGACCAAGCGTACCATCTTCGGCAACATCGCCAACACTAAGCTCTGTGATACTTGCCTGGGCTCCGGCGAAGTGCCGAAGGAAGCTTGCGATACTTGTAAGGGTAAGGGTGTGCTTCGCAGAGAAGAAGAAATAGTCCTCAACATCCCAGCTGGAATTCGTGATGGCGAAATGGTGCGAATGACTGGCTACGGCGAGGCTGTGTCTAAGGGGACAACTGGCGACCTGTATATCAAGATAAATGTAGCTCCGCATCCAGTCTTCAAGCGCGACGGGCACGACTTAGTAATGAATCTCAATCTCAAGCTCTCTGACGCTTTGCTCGGTGCTAAACAAACAATTGAGACACTCGATGGAAAAATAGAAGTGACTATCCCAGAAGGTGTGACTATAAATGAGATACTGAGAGTACGAGGCAAGGGTGTGCCAGTAGCCAAAGGCAAAAGAGGTGACTTACTAATCAAGCTCAATATCAAACTCCCAACCAAAATATCTAAGAAATCTCGTGAGCTTATCGAAAAGCTAAAGGAGGAGGGAATATAGTTTTATGCTTCCTGAATATTTTGTTTATCTCAGTATTCTTATTAGCATATACTTTTCCTATTTTTATGTGAGGGATGTTATTGCGGGGACTACTAGGCCGAACTTGGTGACATGGTTCTTCTGGTCGCTTGCTCCACTTGTCGGAGTCTTTTTGCAGCTTAAAGAAGGGGCTGGGCATTCTGTATTACCAGTCTTTTTGGCCGGGTTTATGCCACTAGTTATTTTTATTGTTGCATTATTACAGAAGACTAGGCATTGGAAAATTACAAAATTTGATATCTTTTGCGGGATATTTTCGTTTATTGCTTTAGTACTGTGGATCGTTACTAAAAGAGCGGACGTGGCTTTAATTTTTGCTATTTTGTCCGACGGCTTTGCTGCTATACCTACTCTTATTAAGTCTTGGAAATTTCCCGATACAGAAACAGCTCTCGGCTATGTACCAGGAATATTAAACAATGCATTAGGACTACTTGTTATAACAACCTGGACCTTCTCAATTTATTCTTTCGGAATTTATTTTATTTTACTCAACTTAATTCTAATAGTTTTTATAACCAGGAAAAAGATTTTTAAGATTGCTTAAATCTGTCCCTAAATTTGTTTGCAATCATTATATATGCGAGCTGGGCTGCGCCGTATTCAGTGACTACAGTGTGAGGCTCTGGGGAAACTTCTACTATATCTGCGCCTATTAACTCGTGCTCTTGTATGGCTCTCTCGAGTAGCTCTACACCATAATACCAATCAACTCCACCTTGAACTGGAGTACCAGTACCAGGCATAACGCTCGGGTCGAAGCCGTCTACATCTATGCTGATGTATAAATATTTGGTCTTAATCGTTTTCAATATATCTTCAATTTTCGGGATATTCTTGGTCCATTCGAAGGCAGTAACGTTGTTCTCAGGATTAGAGAAGTAGTTGTATTCGTCAGTAGAAAAGCTTCTTAGGCCGACTTGGACAATGTTGTACCCCATTTGGCTTGCCCAATACATAATAGTAGAATGAGCGTATTTAGAAGGAGAGTCGTTGTAGTCAGAATCATCGGGCCTAAGATCGCAATGAGCATCTATCACTAAGATAGTCACATCCTTAGGGTTATATTTGTCTTTCAAGGCTTCTAAATTTCCAATGCACACAGAATGCTCACCACCTAAGAGGAATATAAATTTATCCTGAGCAATTAGCTTCTTAGAATTGTCACGGATAGCTTGGTAAGCGTGTTCTGGAGAGAGCTCTTCGATGTTGGCAAGATTTATATGGGCGGACTTTACGAAGTTATTAACCTCGACTTTATACGTCCGGTCGAAGAATTCTATCTGCGTATCCAGGAAGTGAGCTACAGCAGCTGGCCCACGAGCTGTGCCTTTATGACTAGAAGCTGTTTTCTCGTATGGAGCTGAGACAAAGACCACATCTGCCTCATTTATGTCCTCTGTATTGATGATTGATTTTATCATATTGTATAAAGCGTAACATATGTTAGAATTAACATCAATTTATGATTAAGACAGCCGAATTTGTAAGCCCAGGGCATCCAGACAAGATATGCGACTTCATCGCGGACTCTATTTTAGACGCGTATTTGGAGGGCGACAGAGCCTCTAGGGTGGCTGTGGAGGTGATGGGTGGGCATAACCTAATAACAATCAATGGTGAGGTTACTAGTCGTGCAGAGCCAGACCTGGAAGCTATTGTGAAGGGCATAGTGGGTGCGGACTATAAAATAATTATAAACCTTTCCAAACAGAGCTCAGAGATAGCTCAAGGTGTAGACACAGGAGGTGCCGGAGACCAAGGCATAATGAAGGGCTATGCTACTGGGGCAACAGAGAGCCTAATGCCTCTTGAGTACGAGCTAGCAAGAAATCTCTGTAAAAAAGTGTATGAGAAGTATCCATACGACGGCAAGGTGCAGGTGACCATAGAAGTGGAAAGTGAAAAGTGGAAAGTGAAAAGTGTGGTGTGTAGTTTTCAGAATTCTAAGAATGCTGAGCTTATGCCTTTTGTTAAAACTTTAATCGAAGCAGAGGAATACTTAATAAATCCAGCAGGTGAGTGGAATATGGGCGGATTTGATGCCGACACTGGGCTCTCTGGGAGGAAACTTATAATAGATAATTATGGACCCGAAATTCCAATAGGCGGAGGCTCTTTCTCAGGTAAGGATTATACCAAGGTAGACAGAAGTGGAGCATATATAGCGAGGAAGATTGCTGTGGACCTAGTGCGGGAGGGCAGAGCGGGGGAAGCGTTTGTAAAGCTCGCATACGCAATAGGGAAGGCGGAGCCGGTGATGGCTATAGCTGTAGTGGATGGAATTGAAACAAAGCTTGAAGGCTACAATCTCACTCCTAAAGGAATAAGAGAAACTCTCAAACTTGATACTGTAAAATATGCCGAGACAGCCAAATGGGGACATTTTGGAAACAAAAATTTCCCTTGGGAGAATTAATTTAAATTTTAGAAATCTTTTGTCCTTCTGGAGTATCCTTCACTTCAAATCCTAGATTGTTTATTTGATCTCTTAGTTCGTCGGAGAGATTGAAGTCTTTATTCTTGCGAGCTTGCTCTCTTTGGAGTATTAGGACTAGCACTTCTTCCGGAGCTTCTACTTCTTTAATATCTGCGAAGCCAAGACCTAGTACTTGGTCGAAGTTTAATATGGTGGCCTTCTTGTCACCGTCGGATATATTCTCATCTTTTATTACATCCCAAAGGAGCGATACAGCGCGAGGGGTATTGAGGTCGTCCCCGATATATTCTTTGAACTTGAGAGCATATTCTTCGTGGACATTTCCTTCCTCAGAACCTAGAGCCAAGTAGAGCGCTTGGAGCCTTTTTAATGCTATTTCAGCTGCTTCTAAGGCTTCCCAGTGGAAGTTGACCCTTGTCCTGTAGCTCGCCATAAGTAACCAGAATCTGTAGGCCACCGGGTCTATGCCTCGCTCTATGACATCACGGAGAGTGAAGAAGTTGCCCTCAGACTTAGCCATCTTCTTCTGGTCTACTAGGAGCCATTCGTTGTGCATCCAGTACTTGGCGAAGGTCTTACCTGTAGCTCCCTCGGACTGAGCTATTTCATTTTCATGGTGAGGGAAGATGTTGTCTACGCCTCCGGTATGAATATCTATTTGTTCACCGAGAGTAGCCATAGACATAGCGGAGCATTCTATGTGCCAGCCGGGGCGACCCTTGCCGAGAGAAGTTCCTGTCCCGAGCCAAGTCGAGGGGTCCCAGAACACATCTCCGTCTTTTTCATCCCAAGCCTTCCAGAGGGCGAAATCCTGGACATTTTCTTTATCATATTCATCGGTCGTGATACGGCCGGAGGCATTGGCTTTCTGTTCATCTAGTTCAAGATGAGAGAGCTTGCCGTAACCTTCGAACTTCTTGATATTGTAATACACCGAGCCGTCTTCGCTCTTGTAAGCGATACCTTTCTCAAGCAGGGTCTCAATTATTGCTACCATCTCTTTAATATAATCTGTAGCCTTGGTCAGCTTGGTAGGAGGAAGGAGGTGGAGGAGATTACTATCGGCAATAAATTCCTGAGTATAAAACTCAGTGAATTCTTTAAGGGTCTTATGCATCTTCTGTGATTCACGGATGGTCTTGTCGTCTATGTCGGTAATATTCATAACATGCTTAACATTGTATCCATGATATCTAAGTGTACGCGCCAGGACATCAGCGAAGGTGTAAGCTCGGTAGTTGCCTATGTGGGGATAGTTGTAGACAGTAGGACCGCAACTGTAGAACAGAATTTCTTTTTCATTTAATGGAATAAATTCTTCCTTCTCTCGAGAGAGCGTATTATATAGTTGCATTTTGCTCATCTTTTTTAAATTCGTTGCGATAGATAGATATAAGAGTATACAGAAGACTAACAGACAATGGTCCAACTAGGATACCAACTGGTCCAAGGAAAGCAATTCCTCCGAGAACTGAGAACAATACTAGAAGTGGGGGAATATGCATACTGCCACCGACAATTATTGGATGCAAGAAGTTATCCACCATACCTACTATTGTTGAAGCCCAAATTGTAAGACCTATAGCATTACCAGTGGAGCCTGTCGCGAGTAAGAACATAATCGCTGGCACAGAAACAAGAGCTGTGCCTATGGTAGGGAGCATTGAGGACACTGCAGCTACCGTACCCCAAAGAGCAGGGTTGGGGACATTGAAAATCCAGAGACCAATACCCATAAGAAAACCCTGAATAAGTGATATAAGCATACTACCTTTTATTACACTATTTACAGACTTGATGAGACGACTTATGATTCTCTCGTCATCTCCGTCATTTAGGGGAGATAGTATGATGATGTATCTTTTCCACCTGGCGCCATCTTTTAAGAAATAGAAGATAATAAGGAGCATCAGTAAGAATGAGAAAAAGGCAGAGAGGGTGGTGGTGAAGATGTTGGCGATGTTGTTGGCTATGTAAGCTATAAATTCCGTAGACTTTTCTTTCACATCTAAGTCTATGCCTTCAGGTAGGATCTTGTTTACCGACTCTTCCACAGAGACCAAGAACGGGTCGAGGGTATCACCATCTACTACCAAGTAAAAAACATCCTCACTTTGGTTGAACACTAAAACCCCCATGCCAAGGAGAGGTCCACAGAGTAAAATAGTGAACAAAATTACGGTAACAATTGACGAAAGCCAGTTAGGAAACTTCCTCTTGCAAAACCATTCATATATAGGGTATAGGACTATAGCGAAGCAAGCACCCAAGACGAGGACAACCCAGAAAGGGCGAAAAATTAGAAAAGTGAATATAAAAGTAGACAGCAATAAGCCGAAAAAGAAATACCTCTCTACTATTTTTGTTTCCATATGGGAATATTGTAGCACAACTTGCCTTTTTGTAAAATATCGTATAGTATATAACCTATGGAATTTGCAGTAATAAAAACAGGCGGAAAGCAGTACAAGGTCTCTAAAGACAGTGTGCTTTCTATTGAGAAATTAAAGGGCGAATTTGCCAAGGGTGACAAAATCTCCTTTGACAAGGTTCTCTTGGTAGACAACGGCAAGGACACCACTATCGGCACCCCGTATATCGACGGTGCTAAGGTGGATGCAGAAATAATGGAAGTAGGCCGCGCTCGCAAGCTTTTAGTACTTAAATACAAGCAGAAATCTCGTTATTTAAAGAGAAATGGCCACCGTCAACCATTCTTTAAAGTCAAAATTACTTCTATTAAATAAACAAAAATCACCCTTATCGGGTGATTTTTGTTTTATGATTACTGTCTGTTTTTAAGAGCGTTTTTGAGCGTTTCGTTATCCGAATATTCTAGCTCGGTACCTGTGGATAGGCCTCGGCCAAGAGAGGAGACTTTAATTTTTAACGGCTCAATAATTGAGCCTATTTCATTGCGGACATAGTGGTCGGTATGGTCGCCCTGGGGGCTAAGAGAAAAGGCAAGAATTATCTCCTTAATATTTTTATCGCCACTTATCTTCTTTTTCAATTCTTCTATTCGCACCCTGCTCTTGGTCGTCTTCTCGACTATTGGCACTAGGCCCCCTAGGATGAAGTACCGTCCACCGTACACACGGCTTTTCTTTATGCTCTCTAGATCAGAATCTTTCTCTACGACTAGAAGGAGAGTGGTGTCGGTGTTGGTATTGCTACAGACCTCACAAAGGCCGTTCTTGCCGTCTTTAAACAGGAAGAACTTGAAGCACTCTTTGCATTGGGACACCTCTTTTTTAAGTTCCAAAATGAGCTTAGAGAGGCTCTCGGCATATCCGCTGTTTCTCGCCATTAAGAAATAGACAAATCTCTTAGCTTGTCTTTCGCCTATGCCGGGGAAGTCTTTAAATATTTCTGTAAGTCTATCTATTGAATCCATTTTAGAATTGATCTAGGTCGCTTCCTGAAATCTTGGCTGGAGCGAAGTCGCTGACATTACTCTTTTCAAGGTTGAGGAAGGTGGTGGTCTTCTCATCGAAGTATAGATCTACCTTACCCACTGGTCCGTTACGGTGCTTCTCGATTAGTATTTCGGCTATATTAGTCTTCTCGGATTCATCCTTACCCTTGTCGTCTCGGTGGATAAACATTACTACGTCGGCGTCTTGCTCGATAGATCCAGAGTCTCGGAGGTCGGACAGGCGAGGCTTGCCTCCACGGCTCTCCACTGCACGAGATAGCTGAGATAGGGCAAGTACTGGGACATCGAGCTCTTTAGCAAGAGATTTAAGCGAGCGAGAGATTTCGGTGACTTGATTGACCATTGAATCATAATTTTTAGATGTGGTCATAAGCTGGAGATAGTCCACCACGATGAGATCTAGCCCCTTGTCGGCCTTGATACGACGAGATAAGGCCTTCATGCGTACTATTGAGTTGCCGGCTTGGTCATCAATATATATTTTCGCTTTAGCGAGCTTGTCTAGTGAGTCTCTGATTTGAGAAAATTCTCTATCAGAAGATAGGTGTCCAGTACGGAGGTTCCAGGCATTGACTCTACTCTCGGCTGAAAGCATACGATCAACTAATTGCTGAGAAGACATTTCGAGAGAGAATATAAGAATAGACTTGTCGTGTTTGACTCCAGCCATACGAGCAATGTCTAGGGCGAGGGTTGTCTTACCCATAGATGGGCGAGCAGCGAGGATGATGAGGTCGGAAGGCTGAAGTCCAGAGAGCATTGTGTCTAGGTCGTTGAAGCCAGTAGGCAATCCTCGGAGTGCACCCTTGTTCTCATGAAGCTTCTCCATACGCTCGTAAGCCTCAGGTAGAGCGTCTTTAAGATTGACATATTTCTGATTCTTAGGAGTAGATACAACACTGAAGATGCGTTTCTCCGCCATATCAAGGATGTCGTCCATATGGTCGTCGCCTTCTTCGAAGGCAAGCTCTGATACATAGTCGGCTGCTTCAATAAGACTGCGTAGGACGTATTTCTTCTGGACTATGTCGGCATAGTGCTTCACATTGGTGCTAGATGGCACGCCATTTACAATCTCAGCTAGATATTTGTTACCACCTATTCTTTCTAGGTTCTTCTGCTCTCTTAGCTTGGTCGAAAGCGAGAGCATATCTATAGGCTCACTCTTCTGGAATAAGTCAAGCATAGCTTGAAAAATTATTTTGTGTTTCTCTGCGTAGAAGGAGTCTGGATTCACCATATCTTCCACTTCATGGATAGCGTCCTTGCGAAGCATAATGGAGCCGAGAACGGCGCGCTCAGACTCGATACTTTGTGGAGGAATCCTTAGATTAGCTTTTGCGTTGGTAGGTCCTTTTGGTGTCATAGGGTGTATTTTACCAACTGAGGACAGAATGTCCAAACTATAAAGTGGGTAAGACTGTTATTAATATGTGGAAAGCTCAACCCCACTATGGTAGAATAATCTTATGTCAAAAAAGGTATTATTGTCAGGCATTCAGTCCTCTGGGAGGTCACATATTGGTAATTATTTCGGAGCTATGAAGCAATGGATGGATATGTCCAATAACTACGAGTGCTATCTTTTCATTGCGGATTACCATGCTTTGCACTCATTGCAGGATGCTAAAGAAATGAAGGAAAATATTACGAATCTACTTCTAGATTATTTAGCAATAGGTCTAGACCCTAAGAAGGTAACACTCTTCAAGCAGTCAGATATTTCTGAGCACACCGAGCTATGCTGGATTTTCGATACTATTACCACAATGCCGTATCTTATGAGAGCACACGCTTTTAAAGATGCCGAGGCAAAGAATAAAGAAATTGATGTGGGTACCTTTAACTACCCAGTATTGCAGGCAGCAGATATATTGCTCTACAGCCCTGACGTGGTGCCAGTAGGTCAAGACCAAAGACAGCATATTGAAATTTCACGAGACATTGCTCAGAAGTTCAACAACACTTTCGGTGAGACTTTCAAAATACCCGAGCCCCTAATCTTAGGTACTGTGGCTGTGGTCCCAGGTACTGATGGACGCAAAATGTCTAAGAGCTATGGCAACACCATACCACTATTCGCCGAATACGAAGAAATTAAGAAAGCTGTGATGAGTATCGTCACAGACTCTAGTGGTGGGCGACCTGAAAATGTCTTCGCTATACATAAGTTATTTCGCGATGAAGCCGAGCTTGCAGATATGTATGAAGAGAAGGCAGGGAAGTACAAGGAGCTTAAAGAGATGCTTATTGAAGATGTGGAGAAATTTATCGCTCCAATGCGTGAGAGGAGAAAACAATTTGAAAATGATATTCCTGGAGCTCTAGCAATACTAAAAGCGGGTGGAGAGAAAGCGAAGGCAGTAGCCGGAGCTAAAATGAAAGAAGTAAGAGAGAAGATCGGCGTAGAAGTTTACTGATTTGCAGTTTTTCTTATATTTGATATTGTATAAATACAACATGAAAAAAGGTTTTAGAACAATGACAGTTTCTTATTGGTGGAGCGCAAAAACTCTTATGCGCTTTTCCGTTGATTTCTAAACTTTCTAAACTCTAAAAAGGAATCCACAAAACAGCGCAGAAGAAAGCGCTGTTTTGTTCTTTAAGCGAGGATCTTTATGTCTCACGGCAGAGAGGTGGCAGAGTTGCTTGAGTTGGTTCGTCTTGCTGTGAAGGCAAACGATCTCGCGCAAGCCGAGATACACATGCTCAAGGTGAAAGCCTTGATTTATCCAAATGGAAGGGAGTGATTCACATGTTGTGGGACGACTGGTGGCCGTAGCCGGGAATTAATCCGCCGAAGATCGCGCAGGCGGAGCGCAAAGAGTTAGGGCGCTGCACGTCGTGTGCAGCGCCCTTTAATCTTGTAATTTTTCAAAAATGTGTCAACATTAAGGATGTACGTTCGTTTAGGCCAGTGTTCTTATTCTCGGCATGGGGCTGAGTACAGGAATACTGATATCGTTCGGGAAGTCGTGAAATGGAAACAACCAGTCAACCTTCGGTTACCGATTCCACCGCTGTAGTGGGTGAGTACGTTGTTCATTCATCCCACCACCCTGAGGACATCATCGGCGATTTTTGCCGAGGATGCTGCGCTCGTGGTCACGAGCTCAGCGAACCCTGTGAAGTTGAGTACTGTAAGGGGATTACAATCAAATCTCGTTGAACATGAGGTGTCAAAATGTGCGAGACGCTCGAAACCTCCATCGGACGAGGAGGTAAAAAGAAGAAGTAGTCCATCAGGTCGGCGTCGAGTGTGTAATATCACTCGACGCCCACCAAAATCTAAGTGACCAGCAGAATTGTTGGTCCTTTTGTTTTTTGTGCTAGAATAGTATGCAATGATCGGCCAAAGCTTAAATCCATATCCACTCAAGATTTACGGTTCTCCTAGTGGCACTAATTTAACTCTCACTAAGGAAGTCGCCAAGCTTCTTAAATCTAAAATTTCACCAACTACATACAAGCTTTTCTCCGATGGCTCATTTATCGTCCATCACTCGGACTCTGTGCGCGATCGCGATGTATATATAATGATTCAGCCAAGATTTGGCAACAGAGAGAATCTTGCCCTAGACTTGGATGAAGTAGAATCTCTGATCTTTGCTCTAAGACAAGGTGATCCAGCGCGCATCACTGTGGTTATGCCGTGCTTACCGTATTCTAGGCAAGACAAGGCCTCCAATCACCGAGAGCCTATACTAGTGCAGAAGGTACCTATGCGCCTCCAGATGGCTGGAGCACACCGGTTAGTGGTGCTTCATTTACACAATCCTTCTAGCTACAATGCTCATCCACTGGCTATGCCGATGGTAGATGTGAATGTCACAGATCTCTTGGTAAAGCATATTAATTCTAAAAAATTTGATTTAAAGAAATTTAAAATTGTGGCACCTGATCTAGGTGCGGCACCGGCTTGCAGGAAGCTCGCACAGAGGCTCGGCATACCAGAGAATATTGTGATAATAAATAAATTTCGAGATCCAAATAAATCCAACCACAGTGAGGTGATGGAAGTAATAGGAGAGATTAAGGGTTACAACGCTATTATCCCAGATGATATGGCCGATACTTGTGGTACAGCGATAAAATGCCTAGAAACCCTCAAGCAAAATGGTGCTGGGGATGTATACTTTACCGCGACTCATGCGATACTATCAGGCAATGCAGTAGAGAACCTAAATAACGCACCTTTTAAGAAAGTTTGGCTATCGGACTCGTGTATCTCTGAAGAAGCTAGAAAGAATATTAAGAATCTAGAAATAATTCCGACGGGGAAGCTTATAGCCAAGATAATAGACAACCTCCACAACGGTAAGTCTGTCACCGAGCTCTGGCATAATGGAAAATAAATAGTCTTATGTTAGAATGATTTTATATGAAAAATAGAGTATATATCAAGGATTTGGGGGCGAGTGTGGGAAGTGAGATAACAATAGCTGGCTGGGTGGATGTGCGCCGAGACCAAGGTAAGATGGTCTTCTTTGATATG
>CAYXDY010000003.1:2924-18515 GCA_964463905.1 uncultured Candidatus Saccharibacteria bacterium | reverse complement strand
CAAATTTCGGTTAGAAGAGGTTAAAAAATTTGATGTAATATTTCCCGTCCTTCATGGGCCATTTGGCGAAGACGGTAGCATGCAGGGCTTGCTCAAGCTAGCAGGTGTGCCCTTCATCGGGCCATCTGTGCTTGGCTCGGCTGTGGGTATGGACAAGGATGTGATGAAGAGGCTTCTTCGAGACGCAGGGCTTCCTGTGGGTAAGTTCGTGGTTGTACGAAGTGGGGAGAAGATTATTTTTAGCAAAGTTAAAAAGGAGTTGAGCCTACCGATGTTTATCAAGCCGGCCAATATGGGTTCTTCAGTAGGAGTAAGCAAGGCTAAGAATGAGAATGAATTCAAGAAAGCTATCGCAGAAGCATTTAAGTTTGATAATAAAATAATAATTGAAGAATTTGTAGATGGCCGAGAGCTTGAGTGCGCTATTTTAGGCAATGACATTCCTATGGCTTCTGTGGTGGGTGAGATTATTGCCGGGCAAGACTTTTATTCTTATGATGCTAAGTACGTAGATTCTACCTCTAGGTCCGAAATCCCAGCTAAGATAGACAAGAGGACAATGAAGAAAATTCAGGAGATAGCTATTAAGACATTTCAGGTTCTTAATTGCGAAGGCTTGAGTAGAGTGGATGTATTTTTGAAGAAGAATGGTGAGGTGGTGGTAAACGAGATAAACACTATCCCAGGATTTACAGACATAAGTATGTACCCGAAGCTCTGGGAGGCAAGTGGCATACCTACGCCGAAGCTTCTTGATAGGCTAATAGACCTTGCAATAGAGAGATTTAATAAAGAAGAAAAAATCAAAACTAAGTAATGCTTACTCAAATAGAGAAAACCAAACTTCGCACTTGGGTGGAGCTAGACAGAGGTGCGATAGCTCATAATTATAAAATTTTCAAAAGTGTAATTCCGAAGGATTGCATACTAATGTCTGTGGTGAAGAGTAATGCTTATGGGCATGGCTTGATACACTTTGCAAAGGAGGTAGTCAAGGCCGGGGTCAATTTCCTCGGAGTGGACTCATTTGAAGAAGCACAGGAGCTCAGAGATGCGGGTGTTAAAGTTCGCATTATGGTCTTCGGCTATGTATCCCCAGCTTATTACAAGGAAGCTATAAAGAAAAATATTTCTATAACTATTTCTAATTTTCCTGCGCTTGAAGCGATAAATAAAATCAAACTTGCGGGTAAATTAAAAATCCATATTAAAGCCGACACAGGCCTCGGCCGACAAGGATTTATGCCCAAGGATATGAATAAGGTTATTAAGATTCTCAAGACTAAAGAATATCTGAAGCATATAGAAATAGAAGGAGTGTATTCTCACTTGGCGGTGGGAGAAGATTTGGGAGGAAGAGATTACTCAATGCTTCAAGCGAGCAAGCTCAATGTGTGGTATGAGAATCTTAAGAAGAATAATTTTAATCCACTTCGGCATATTTGCGCATCTTCTTCCACTATGTTCTTTCCAGAGCTCCATTTTGATATGGTGCGAGTGGGTATCGGTATGTACGGGCTCTGGTCAAGCAGAGAGACCAAGGAAGCATTTGAAAAGAAATATAAACTCAAGCCAGTCCTTTCTTGGAAGGCCATAATTACTGAAATTAAGAAAATAAATAAGGGCTCTAAGATAGGCTATGATTTGACGGAAGAGCTGAAGAGAGATTCATTAATAGGCATTGTGCCTGTGGGATATTGGCATGGGTATCCTCGACTCCTCTCTAGTAAAGGTGTGTTTAATGTTAAAGGTAAAAAGGTCAAGCTAGTAGGACGAGTATCTATGGATATGATAACGATAGACCTGACTGACGTGAAGGCGAAGGTGGGGGACGAAGTGGCTATAATTGGCGGTGACTACGGGCACTATGCTGAAGCGGACCAGATGGCTCAGGATAGTGATACTATCAACTACGAGATAACTACCCGTATTAACCCTATAATCAAGCGTTTCTACCGTATCAACCCTTTAGTCAAAAGAATCATAAAATAGTTGCTTTTTAACCTTATTTATAATAGTATATAGCCATGTCACAAGATAGACTTATAAAACTTGCGTGCTCAACTTGCAAAAGGATAAATTACTGGTCCAGCAAGAACAAGAAACTCGTCACTAAAAAGATTGAGCTCAAGAAGTACTGCAAATGGTGTAAAGTCCAGAAGAAGCATAAAGAAATCAAGAAATAATAGCTTCCAAGAAAACCCTTTAAACAAGGGTTTTCTTTTTGCTCTTTTTGGTAATTTAGGGTATAAATATACCGTAAGGGCGATTAGTATAGTGGTAGTACAAAGCACTCCAAACGCTTTGGCGGGGGTTCGATTCCCTCATCGCCCGCCACTTTAAAAGTTTTGCACTTGCCTAATTATGTGGCTTTTGCTACAATAATTTTTATGTTAGATAAGTTACAATATTATAAAGGTAAGCTTACAATCAGCCCAAAATACGTCAACTAAACCGCTCGCAGCGGTTTTTTTAATGAAAATTTATGGATAAACAAAAAGAAAAATTGCTAAATATAGTAAAGTCACACTCTCTATTTGTGATAGGCAAAATTAGGGAGAAACTAGAGGTAGTCAAGGAGATTGCCAACCAGAGCACTAAAGGTCTAGGCAAGATGCTTCCAGAAGATCAAGCTGTTTTCATGAGCTTAAGAGGCAATGCTTGGAAAAGGATGAGTGAGCTCAAGCACCTTGAAGGATCACCATATTTTATGAAGTGTGATGTCATTGACGAAAAAGGTGAGCCTAAGTCATACTTCTTCGCTAAACACGAATTTTCAGAGGAGGCAATATATTCATGGGTTGCTCCTGTCGCTGCTATTCGTTTCGAAAATCCAGGCAAGGTGTCATACCAACTTCCAAATGGAAGCACAAGAACAATAACTATCAAGCAAAAAGAACAGTACATGATTATCGATGGCAAGGTAGTGTTCTTCTCTTTAGAGAAAGAGGGTAGTCCGAGAGAGTTAATATTTCAAGAACATTTTACCAAACAAAAATCCGAGTTTATACTTCCCGAAATAGTGGCACAAATGGAAAAAGCCCAAGATCAGGTTATCCGTGCTCACCACAAAGGCCCTTTGGTTATATCTGGCCCTGCTGGCTCAGGGAAAACAACCCTCGCTCTTCACAGGGTCGCATATCTTGCCCAAGTACCAGATACCGCAATACTCTATCCTTCTAGGTCAATTATTGTAATGGTACAGGATAACGGTACCAAGGATTATTTTTCAACCCTTCTACCTAGCCTAGGAATAAATGATGTTAAAATTACCACATTCTCCGAGTGGGCGTTTAAAATTTTAGCAATTTCAGATTATTCATATAAGGAGAGATATGGAACAAATGAGGAGGAAAAGGATATGTACGAATACAAGAAACTACAGGCCCTAAGAGAAGGAAGTGTTCCAATATGGAATAAGAACATAACAAGAGTACTCTCGCCTCATTACTCCAAATATTTCTCAAGTAATGACAACAAGCTGTTCAACATGCAGAAGCAAGAAAAGGAATTAGACCGTTTTGATTTAGTAATTTTACTTAAATCATACTTTGACAAGTATCGAAAATTTGAAGTTAAAAGAGAATATAATACGTCAGTCAAAGGGAAAATAGTAAGGAAAATTGAAAAGACGCATCTCCAGTATTCCCTTATGATTATCGATGAATTCCAGAACTACCTACCAGAACAGCTCCACATACTTAAAAGTTGTCTGACCGATAACACGCAGTCAATGCTGTATGTTGGAGATATGGCCCAGCAGGTTAAATTGGGTACAATAAGAAACTGGCAAGATATAAGTGAAAGTATATCTCCAGAGAGAAATATTAAACTTAATAAGGTTTACAGAAATACTAGGAATATTTTGTCATACATCCAAGGTCTCGGTTACGAAATTGAAATTCCAGAAGGCATTAAGGAGGGCCCTCAAGTTACAGAAAAAATACTAACCACTACGGAAGACGAAATTAAACATATAAAAAGTGTAATTTCTGGGTATGAAAATGGAAGCATAGGAATTCTTGCGAAGGATGAATCATATCTACTAAATTTCAAGAAGGAGTTTGAAGGGATTAAGAGTATTCATGTTCTTACTATGCTAGAAGCGCAAGGAGTGGAGTTCGACCTTGTGTGTATCGTTGGCGTGAGGGATAATACAACAAATTATATCGATACTTCAATTGAGCACAAAAAGGAGCGTACAAGGATGCAAAGGGATTTACTATACGTCGCCCTTACTCGTGCTATTACTGAATTACATATATTAGGCTCAGAAAAGCTAGGTAGAATCAAATAAAATTCGACTTTAATGCTTAAATTACAAGGGTGTGATAAAATAAATACGATTTATGGACAATTTTAAATTTGACGGAGAAAATAAGGCTGACCCAAGAATTCAATCTTCTGAGTTATATCAAGGCGCCAGACATGCTGAGAAATTAGTAGCAGCAGGACTCGCAAAAGTAAATGAAGAAAAAGATGCGGCAGGGGTAGTAACTCACATTAGAGTAGTAGATAATAGCGGAAACACAATTTTATACTTCAATAAGGAAGAAGCAGAGTTGTCAGGTTTATTTTTATTTAAAGATAGTGAGATAAGTTAGAACATATGGAAAAAAATTACAAATACCTTGGAGCTATTAGTGTTTTCTTTGTTTCAGTTTTACTTATATCTAATGTGGCTTCTACCAAGATAGTAGACCTCAATTGGTTCGTTTTTGACGGAGGTACATTACTCTTTCCAATTGCATATATATTTGGAGATATCTTAACGGAAGTTTATGGATATCGAAGAGCCAAGGGCGTAATCTGGCTTGGCTTCTCCATGGCTCTCCTTATGTCTGTAGTCTTTATGATAGTAGGAGCACTACCTCCGGCCTCAGACTGGGGCAACCAGGAGGCTTACAATGCAATCCTCGGCCTTACTCCGCGAATAGTATTTGCGAGTCTGGTGGCTTATCTAGCCGGCTCATTCCTTAACTCTTTCATTATGGCCAAGATGAAAATCTATACACAAGGGCGTATGCTCTGGGCACGAACTATCGGCTCGACTCTAGTGGGTGAGCTCATAGACAGTACGTTATTTATCTTGATAGCCTTTACAGGTATCTTGCCGATGTCGCTTCTCATTACTCTCATAATCTCCAACTATCTTTTCAAATCTGCAGTCGAAATACTCTTCACACCAGTCACTTACAAAGTGGTGAAATTCTTAAAACAAAAGGAAAGCGAGGATTATTACGATACAGATACCGATTTCAACCCTCTCTCTATCAAGTCTTAGTCTTTCTGGAATTGACGGAAGACAGATTGCACAATAACAAGCACTATGCTAAATAGCATTGCCCACCAGAAGCCGTCTATGGTGAAGCCAGGGACTATTACACCTGCGAGCATTATAAGGAGAGCGTTGAGGACAAACATAAACAGCCCGAGGGTAAAGACAGTGATAGGCAGAGTCAGCACCACTAAGATTGGTTTAATAAACATATTAATTGCTGCCAAAACTATTGCTAGCACTAAGGCAGCAACGATACCACTAACATGAGCACCAGGGAGAACGTAAGCAGTTATTAATATAGCTAAAGCCGATAATAAGAAACTAATAAATGTTTTCATAATGGGAATTATATCATATAATCTATTAATGATAAAAGCAGTAATATTCGATCTGGACGATACACTAATAGAAACCTATCCACAAATATGGAAACTGCATAAACATGTAGCTAAAGAATTTTATAACGTGCACGTAAGTGATGAAAAATTGCGTTTACATTGGGGCAAGCCATTATCTAGGCTCATGGAGCAACTGTATGATTTTGGAGATACAGTGGAAAATATGTCTCAAGCACTTGTCTCTGTGGCTCACAAATTTCCTATTAACAAAAAAGATGGAGCCGTAGAACTTGTGAATATTTTACATGGAAAAGATATCAGGGTTGGGATAGTGTCTTCTACTAGGCGTGACTTTATGAATAAACATTTAAATGATTTTGGTTTTCCCGTTGATAAATTTTTTGCTATCCAGACTGCGGATGATACAGAATTTCATAAACCAAACCCAAAAGTGTTTGAGCATGTTTTTTCAATATTAGAAAAAGAAGGTATTAAAAAAAATGAAATAACTTATGTTGGAGACTCAATGATGGACTTTGAAGCCGCATCTCAAGCCGGCATCAATTTTATTGGTATTACCACGGGTATATATAGTAAAGAAGATTTTAATAAAAATGGGGCAGAAATTATAGTCAGTGATATAAAGGAAGTTATAAATTTTTTAGATTTAGATTAGTTTTATTACTCGCATCAACCCACGTAATACTATTATCTTTTTTGAACCAAGTCATTTGCCTTTTGGCATATTGGTAAATTTCTTGTGACAATTTTTCTTGCATTTCTATCTTAGTAATTTTATTCTGCAGATAGAGAGCTATATATTTGTATTCTAATCCAAGCTCTAGCATGCGCTTGAAGGAGAGCCCAGCCTTGCGAAGTTTGCGTCCTTCGTTTACCATACCTATCACCCTTTTTTTCAATCTAAGATTTATCTTTTTCTTTAATTTATCTTCAGGTAAATAAAGCCCTATTTTAATAAATTTATACAACGGTTTAACCGCTGTGATTTTAGGTACTTTCCCTAGAGCTTTGGCTATTTCTATGGCTCTTATTATCCTTACTTTATTATTTATATCTATACTTCTCGCTCGAGATTTGTCTAGTTTGTTTAAGATCTTTATGAGTGATGACAAGCTTTTTTTCTCTAGAGTCTTACGAAGCTTGATGTTAGGTGGCACGTCAGGGAAGACAATACCCTTAGTCACAGCATCAATATAGAAGCCCGTGCCTCCGCAGATGATGGGGGTCTTATCGCGAGAGATTATATCTTTGATTTTCTCTTCGGCTAGCTTCTGGTATTCGGCGACGGTGAACTTCTTTTTTAGTTTTATTACATCTAGAAGATGATGAGGCACACCCCGCATTTCATTTTTAGTTATCTTTCCACTACCAATATCCAGGCCAATGTAGACTTGCCTAGAATCTGCTGAGATTATTTCTCCGCCAAATTTTCCAGTCGAAGATCCTGAGCGAAGTCGAAGGGCAATTCTTACAGCTAGGTCACTTTTGCCCGTAGCTGTTTGACCTAGGATAACGATAACTTTACGCATGTTACTCAATTACTTTAATATCTGCACCGATGGAGTTGAGACGTTTGGCTATCTCTTCATATCCACGATTTATCATATACACATTGCGGAGTACAGATACTCCAGAAGCTCCGAGCATAGCTATAAGTATGACCATAGATGGGCGAAGGGCAGGAGGGCAGACTATCTGCGCTGGCTTGAGCACATTTTCTCCTTCAATATATACGCGGTGTGGGTCGGCTAGGGTAATCTCGGCGCCCATTCTATTGAGCTCAGTGAGGTAGATGGCTCTGTTTTCGTATATCCAATCGTGGATAAGCGTCTGACCCTTGGCCTTCAGAGCTGGAATGGCGAAGAAGGGGAGGTTATCAATGTTTATTCCTGGATATGGGTTGGCATGAATCTTGTCGCCCAAGGCTCGGAAGGTAGAAGGGTATATGGTTATGTCTATTAAGTCTGTTCTCTCGTTGGCACTTTTATATCTGTTGTTAACTTTATATTTCAATCCCATTTTCTTGAGCTTATAGAGTTCTAACTCCATAAAGTCGAGAGGAATGTGAGTTATGTCTAGCTCAGAGTCAGTAGCAATGCCTGCAGCTATAAACATCATAGACTCAATAGGGTCCTCGCTGTTGTGATAATCAATGGTGGCGTTTATATCTTTTACTCCGTGGACTATCATAGTGGATGTGCCTATGCCTTCAATTTTAACTCCGCACTTTTCTAGAAAGAAACAAATCTCCTGCACCATGTAGTTGGAGCTAGCAAACTTGATAGTAGTCTTACCTTCAATCTTGGCTGCAGCCATTAAAATATTTTCTATAGCGGTATCTCCGGCTTCATACATTACTATGTGGCCGGGTTTTAATGCGGTAGAATTTATTTGATAATCCAAATGTGTGACCTTAACTTTGATACCAAGATCTTCCATGGCATATCTATGTGCAGCAATAGTGCGCTTGCCTAGGTGGCAGCCTTGAGCGTGAGGAAGGGAGAATGACGGCAGAATATGTGCTAATGGACCGATGAGCATAAGTATGGAGCGAGTCCTCACAGCACTCTCGATGTTCATTTTATCCATTTTAAACTTTTTTGGAGGTATTATTTCCACAGTATTTGTCCCAGTCCAAGAAACCTTGACCCCAATACTCTCTAAGACTTCTATAACTCGGTAGACTTCTTCGATTCTTGCTATACCGTGGAGTATAGTAGTACCTCGATTAAGTAGGGAAGCACAAAGGAGGCCCACAGAGCCGTTCTTGGAATATCCCGTTCTAATAGAGCCAGAAAGTTTCTTGCCTCCATTTATCTCGAAGTCCATGGAGTTGCTAAGAGCCACAATCTTGTGCTCCAAGACTGCAGAAATCTTATTTAATACCTTGGTAGTAAAGTTTTGTTCACCTTTTTCCATACGGGCGACAGCGCTCTGCGAAGTTTTGAGCAACTTCGCGAATTCATCTTGGGTGATACCCTTCTTTTCTCGTAATGATTTAATAAAGTTTCCTATCTTCTCTTGCGATACATCTCCATTTTTCATATAAAGACAATTATATCATATACGGTATAATCTGCAAGTTTTTACTAGAAAAGTGAAAGGCGCCGTACCGAGTTGGTCGTGCGCCGATGTTTCTTTTCACTGTATTACTTCTTCGCTGCGAGACGATATGAGTCCACAACGAAGACGAGTGAAGCGATCTGACATAAGAATAGGAAGTGCGAGCCTTGTTGATACACAAGCAGTGCGCACGCAATGTGCATCATCATGTACCACAGATACCCCGATCTATTCTTGTCAGCGAGCTGGTATGTTCCAACAAGGAACCCGAGGGTCAGCGCGAGCTCTAGCCACTGATTCATGACGGTGAGACCACCGAAATCATACAGGCTGTACAGAAAGCCCGCCAGGATAGAGAGGCGGGCCAACTTCTTGAGTCGCTTAGGTGCTTCTTTTTTGTCTCCCCGGATTGCGTTAATCAATCCGAGCACCATGATGGGAGCACCGCCCCCTTCAATGGCTCCTGCCATCCAGTTTCTTTGGGTGACGAAGTACACCACCCATGCCGGGAGACCAAGAAGATACACCGACCATGCGGAAATCCTCAGATTCCGCTCGCTGTTTTTGTTTGTGGCCCGCTCTGCGAACCACATAAAAATCTTATTAAGGAGGAACAGCGAACCTCCAGAATATTCCAGGAATTCACCCATTTTCACTCCTCTTTGTATAAGGACTTACTCAACACTTGTATACCATATATTGAGAAAAAGTCAATTTGTGCCGGAGGAGAGAATCGAACTCTCACCCCTTGCGAGACACGATTTTGAGTCGTGCGCGTCTACCAATTCCGCCACTCCGGCATACGAACAATATTACTTTAGTTTAACCCAAAAATCAATTTGGCTTTTTGCACTTGTTATAAACATAAATTCTAATTTTGTATTAGGAAAAATATGTTAGAATGACTTCATGAACAACTTGCAGTCAAATTCAATATTCTGGATTGATACAGACAAAATCAAACCAAATCCTTATCAGCCAAGGCGCGAGTTCGACGAGGCTCGGCTCGAAGACCTGGCTCTATCTATCAAGCAATACGGAGTGCTTCAGCCACTTACTGTGTCTCGGGTAGAACTTGAGACATCCGAAGGAGGGCTCACTACAGAGTACGAACTCATAGCTGGAGAGCGCCGACTTCGTGCAGCCAAGCTAGCCGGAGTCTCCCAAGTACCCGCAATAATCCGCACAGGGGACACAGACATAATGAAGCTAGAGCTCGCTATCATAGAAAACCTTCAACGCGAAGACCTTAACGCCGTAGATAGAGCCCGTGCCTTCCAGCGTCTTGCTGTAGAGTTCAAATTTACCCACGCTGAGATAGCTAAGAAGATGGGCCGAAGCCGAGAGTATGTGTCCAACTCTCTTCGCATACTCGCTCTTCCCGAAGAAGTGCTTACAGCATTATCCGAAGGCAAGATTTCTGAGGGTCACACCCGCCCAATACTTATGCTTGCCGACCATCCTGAAGAACAGCTAGTATTGTTTAAAGAAATTTTATACAAGAAGATTACTGTCCGCGAAGCCGAGAGGTTGGCGCGCAAGATTGCTTACGACCGTGTCCGCAAGAAAGAGTTTATGCCCGACCCAGAGATTACAGAGCTCGAAGAAGAGTTCCAAGACAAGCTCGGAACTCGAGTGCATATAGATAGGAAGGAGCTTGGTGGGCAGATCAAGATAGACTTCTTCTCCACTGATGACCTACGTCAGATATTGGAACAAATTCAGAAGACGGGAGTGGTGAGAACTCCTGCAGATATGCTAGAGAGTCATATTGCTAAGGAGGCAGAAGGTATAGCGCCAGAACTAGCAATTGCTCCAGAAGAGCCACCAGTAGATGACAGAAGTAAAGACGAAAAGACAGAAGACGATTCTAACTTATACAATATTTCTAATTTTAGTGTTTAGCTTTTACCGAAGGACGTCAGTCTAGCTAGTAAGCTATTTTTCTCAAGATAGATGCGTATGTGCTTTTTGGCGACGCTTGTTTTCACGTAATCGAGCCACTTACTGGATGGGTGAGCGTCTTTCTTATCTATAATTTCTACGATATCTCCATTTTGAAGTTTAGTAAAAAGTTGCGACATTTTACCGTTTATCTTAGCGCCGAAAATATGGTTGCCTATGTCTGAGTGGATAGTATAAGCGAAATCAATCGGAGTGGAGTCTTCTGGTAGGTCTACCACGTCTCCCATTGGCGTGAAGATGAAGATGCGATCGTTGAAAAAGTCCATTTTTAAATGTTCAACAAAGTTCTTGGGATCATCCGGAGAGTAATTAAGCTCTTTAAGCTCTTCTATCCATTTAAATTTGGATTTATCCTTTTTGGCTTGAGTAGTACCTTGATCCTTGTAGGCGAAGTGAGCGGCAATACCGTAGGCCGCTTCGGCGTGCATTTCCTTAGTTCTAATTTGGATTTCGGCTATACCGCCATTGCCTGTGAATATAGTCGTGTGTATAGAGCGATAGCCGTTGGGCTTAGGCACGGCTACATAATCCTTAATTCTACCTGGGAGAGGATTCCAAATGGAGTGAACTAAACCTAGGACTCTATAACACTCCTCTATGCTGTCTACCACCACACGCAGAGCCACGATGTCATAGATCTTGTCTATGTCCATATCATATTTAAGGAGCTTCTTATAAAGACTGTATTTGTGTTTAATACGATAATTTATTTCTACAACTTTGATTTTATTTTTCTTTAACTCCTTTTCTAACTCTTCTCTGACTTCAGCTAAGTGCTTATCGTATTCTTGCTTTTTGGCTTGGAAGATTTCTTCAATTTTTTCGTACTCTGTAGGATAAGCGAAAGGGAAAGCTGTGTCTTCTATATCACCCTTCAATTTACCCATACCGAGTCTGTCGGCGAGGGGTGCGTAGACTTCTATGGATTCTAGGGCGATACGAGCCCTTTTGTCTTCGCGGACGTGTTCTAAGGTGCGGAGGTTGTGTAATCTGTCTGCGAATTTGATGATGACCACACGCAAGTCGTTGGCCATAGCGACGAAGAATTTGCGTAAGCTCTCCACATGTCTTTCGTGGCCTCTGTATTTAAGTGTTCCAAGTTTAGTGACTCCGTTAACCAAGAACACAATCTCGTCTCCGAATTCTTCTCGCATTTCTTCTTCTGTTGTTGGGGTGTCTTCTATAACATCATGCAAGAGTCCAGCCGCTATGGTCTGAGCATCCATACCTAAATTGGCTAATATTTTAGCTGTTTCTACCACATGAACGAAATATGGTTCACCACTCATTCTTTTCTGTTCGCGGTGAGCTTGTTCGGCAAAGAAATATGCCCTTTGAATTAAATCCAAATCCTTTGGTTTGATTCCATCTAGATTAAGCAAATCTTTAATATTTTGCTCCATATGAAGATAATAGCACTTATTTTCCTAGGCTTCAATTTTTAATAGACGGTCATTGACAAATATCAAATTAAATGATTAAATTTCAACGAATTTGTACGCACCCATTCGGGTGCTTTGACTGGAGGTTGTCTTGATTAAGAAGCTAAAAGCGCATTTCTCGCACATCGACGCGACGACGTGGCACTACCGGCTTGTCAAGTGGTCAGAGGTGCGCACGCCCCAAAAAGCGTGTGTCTACTACTGGGGGGCTTTGCCCCGCGCGATGTTTAAGGCGATGGCGATGATCATCATCGTGGCTGTTGTAGTTGTCGTCGCATGGTTCTGGGGCTACAGCCCCGACCCAAATGGAAACTCGGCGAAACCGTTCTTGGAATACAAGGAAAAGAAGAACGGTGAGCTGAAAATCTACGCTCCCTGGGAGGTCGTAGTCGCGCTGCTCTGCATCTACGGGTTCTACCTGTCCGCAATTTGGACGGCGAACAATGGGGAGATGGTCAGAGCAGTTCTTTGGACGCTTGGCTACATCGTGTTGGTCGCTGTCGGTTGTTTCTTCGTAGCTTTCTTGGCGTCGAAGGTTCAACTGACGATCCCCAGGAGTGTGACGAGTGAAGGAGCACCGGCGGGGCCAACAAGAACGGCAAAGGCCAAAGCCAGCCTGGCCAACGCCTGGAACCGGGCGTGTCCTGACCTTGTCGTCGTGAGGGAATCGAAGGAAGAACCGCCACTCGACGGTCTCGGGTAAAGCCGAGGGACTAATCCCTCTCAATCACAAGCCGGCGGCACGCACATCGCGTCCGCCGGCTAAATCGTTTCTAAGTTAGTCTTCTATTTTTTTATTTATCATTCTGGTATAGTTTTCGGTCACAAATATTTTTCTCGCCGTCGCTCGAAAAATTTCGCGACCCCGGCTCGTGGTTTTGCGTGCTCGCAAAACATCACTCCGCCCCACGAAGACTTGTTGGCATTGAGGTTTACTCAATGCTTAAACCTTTCTTTAGTATTTTATGTGGATTGTGGTTTACACAGGTCTTGTTTGAACAACGCTCCGGTATCGTCTTCGTGCCTTCCATCATTAATGAACCGCATTCTTTACAAATATTTCCAGTAGGCTTGGCTTTGATAGCAAATTTGCAGTCAGGGTAGTTGGAGCAGGAATAAAATATTCCAAATCTTCCACGTCGCTCGGAGATGTCTCCCACCTTACAGGTAGGGCAGAGGACACCAGTGCGCTTCTTGGCTTCTTCAGCTTCGTCCTTTTTAATAAATTTACATTTTGGATATCTAGAGCAAGATATGAAGCTCCCGCCTCCATCTCGTCTTTGACGAATGACTAGTTTTCCTCTTTCTTTCACTTTACCTTTTTCCCCTGCCCCGTTGGAAGTACTCTTTCCTTCGGGGTCACCACAGTCGGGGCACATCTCTCCAGTTTCTTCTGGCCCCTTGAGTTCAGTACCGTCTAGCATGAGCGCTCCATCACAGTCTGGGTACTTGGAGCAAGAGTAGAACTTGCCTCCGCGTGAGAGCTTCACTATCATAGCACTTCCGCACTTAGGACACTTGGTGCCCTCCGGGGCGTCGCCGAGGTTGGTAGCTTTTTCTAATTTATCTTTAGCTTTTACATCTTTCAAGAATGGACCGTAGAAATCCTTAAGTGTTTTCTCATACTCTCTTTCACCTCGAGAAATTTCGTCGAGCTTGTCTTCCATTTCGGCGGTAAAGGTATCAGAAATATAATTAGCAAAATGTAATTCCAAGAAGTCTGACACCACTTCGCCCGTGTCTGTAGGGAAGAGGGTCTTGCCTTCTTTACGTACATAGCCCCTGTCTTCAATAGTACGCATAATAGATGCATATGTAGAAGGTCGACCTATACCTCTTGATTCCAATTCTTTAACCAATCCCGCCTCAGAATATCTACCTGGTGGCTCGGTAAACTTCTCCTCGCTTATGAGATCAAGTAGTTTGAGCTTGTCTCCAGCTTTGCATATAGGTAGCTCCACATCCTCACCTCTGGCACCTGTATCTACAGCTAGCCATCCAGGGAAGAGCATTCTCGAGCCTACAGCGCCGAATTCTGGTAGGCTGTCTTTTCCTTCTGCATGGCCTTCTATGACTGCAGTTATTTTGGTTTTCAAGAGTTTCGCATCAGTCATCTGAGAAGATATGGCTCGCTCCCAGATAAGGCGGTAGAGTTTGTCTTGCTCGTCATTGCCTGCACTTGTCTTGTCTATATGTGTAGGTCGGATAGCTTCGTGGGCTTCTTGAGCATTCTTGGACTTGGTCTTATAGGTATGATCTTCGGCATATTCTTCTCCGTAAGTTTTCTTCACATATGCGAGTATTTGAGTCTTAGCTGCAGCGCCCAGGTTGGTGCTGTCGGTACGCATATATGTAATGTGTCCAGCCTCGTAGAGCTTTTGAGCAATCTGCATTGTGCGAGAAGGTGAGTAGCCGAGGCGTGAGCTCGCTGTCTGTTGGAGGGTGGAAGTGGTAAATGGGGCTCGAGGTGAGCGCTTCTGTTCAGATTCTTTTACACCCCTCACTATCCAATCTCCTTTTTTGCCTTCCGCTAATATTTTTTCTACTAGCTTTTCATCTCTTGGTTCTTCAGAACATTCCAGAATTAAAGAACGGTCCTTAAGAGATCCTCCCCAAGGACCGTCCTTAGGAAGAAAAGTTCCAAATATTCTCCAGTATTTTTCAGGAACGAAAGCCCGTATCTCTCTCTCGCGTTCCATTATTATGCGAAGTGCGGGGGACTGCACTCTTCCAGCCGAGAGTCCGTAGCGGACTTTCTTCCAGATTATTCCAGATAAATCGTATCCTACGAGTCTGTCTAATACTCGTCTTGCTTCCTGAGCTTTACGCAGAGCTGTATCTATATTCCGCGGTTCTTTCAAGGCTTCCTCTATAGCTTCTTTGGTGATTTCATGAAAGGTTACTCTGCGTATTGGGGCCTTGACCTTCTTGTCTTCCTTCAGAAGACTTTCAATATGCCAAGCAATTGCTTCTCCCTCGCGGTCGGGGTCTGTGGCTAGAAGCACCTCAGTTGCTTTATGAGCTAATCCCCTCAATTCATTGACCACTTTTTCCTTGCCCTTAGAGATTTCGTAATGAGGAACGAATCCACCCTCAATGTCTATCGCAGCTTTGTTGGACTTCGGTAAATCGCGTACATGACCGACAGATGCTCGCACGGTGAATTTATCCGCCGAAGAGGAGGAAGCACCTTCGAGATACTTCTCAATAGTCTTGGCTTTTGATGGAGATTCCACAATCAGTAGCTTCATAACTCCAAGTATTACACGAAAGAGATTTTTATTGCAAATTATTGGAAAAATATTTTTTAAAAACTAGCGTGAATTTCTCCAATTTCTTCTTTTATTAATCCTTTAATTTCCATTACCGATAAAATTGCATTGGCTTCTCCTGTGGGTCTTTTCATTTGACGGATCAATTCATCTCGTTCGAGGGGTTCTGATAGAAGTTCTAGAACTTTTTTCTCTTCCGGCAACGCGTC
>CAYXDY010000003.1:0-2914 GCA_964463905.1 uncultured Candidatus Saccharibacteria bacterium | reverse complement strand
AGACTTTTTTGTTTTAGGGTGTCCTCTATTTTAAAGCCCAAAGCTTCGAGGATATCTTCACTGCAAGTTATAGGAGTGGCACCTTGTTTTATGAGCCTATTTGTACCAAAAGAATACTCTGAGCTAATTGGGCCAGGTACGGCCAGTACTTCTTTATTGTAATCTAGAGCCATACGAGCAGTGATAAGGGTTCCAGATTTTTCTTGAGCTTCGACTATTAAACTCGCTTTACTAAGCCCTGCCACTAATCTGTTTCTCATCGGGAATGTGTAATAAGCAGCCTTAGTTTCTGGTTCAAATTCAGAAATTATACATCCACCAGAATTAATTATATTTTCCATAAGTTTAATATTTGGGTTGTAAGAAAGTGCAGCTTTAGAAATTCCAGATCCGGGAAAAGCTACAGCATAAAGTCCGGCTTCCAGTGCTGCTTCGTGTGCCAGAGCGTCTATGCCGACAGCGAGTCCAGATACTATAGCTATGGGGTATCCTTTGAGTCCTAAAATTAATTTGCGTACAGCCATCTTGCCGTAGCCAGTCGCTTTTCGTGAGCCGACAACTGCCAAGTAAACAGTCTCAGGAGGAGGAAGCTCTCCTAGTAGGTAAAGCTTCTTCGGTGGTTGAGGTATCTCTCTCAGGCTTTCCGGGATATGTTCTTTTTCTAAAATTTTAAGATTGAATTGCATAAGATATAGCTTTTGCAATTATAACAATCTTTATATACAATATGAAGATGTTAGATATCAAGTTCATCCGAGACAATAAAGAAGTGGTCCAAATGGGGGCCAAGAAGAAACGCGTGGATGTAGATATAGATGCACTTATAGCTCTTGATGATACTCGTCTCGCTCTACTTAAAGAAATAGAAGTTCTACGCACTGAGGTCAATAGAGTCTCTCAGGATATAGCTCGAGACCAAAATCCAGCTCTCAAGATCCAGCTCATTGAAGAGATGCGAGTAGTTAAAGAAGAAATTAAAGCCAAAGAAGAAAAACTAAAGGAGATAATGACAAAGTGGCAGACTATTATGCTTCATATACCGAATGTGCCAGATATGACGGTACCAGAAGGGGCCACTGACGAGGAAAATCAAGAAATAAAAGTCTGGGGTGATAAGCCAGTCTTTGATTTCGAACCTAAAGATCATATTGAAATAATGACCGCATTAAAAATGGTTGATTTCGAGCGAGGTACCAAGGTCCATGGTTTTAGGGGCTATTTTCTAACTGGTGACGGAGCCATGCTTTCTATGGCAGTGTGGAATCATGCAGTACAATTCTTTTCTGCAAAGGGATTTAATTTTGTTATTCCTCCTGCTGTTGCTCGTAGAGAAAACTTTGTCGGCACAGCTATGATTCCTCAGAGTGAAGAAGATTTATATAAGACTCAGACTGGAGACTATCTTGCAGGTACAGCAGAGGTGCCTTTGATGGGAATGCATGCTGGGGAAACTTTAGATAAACAAACTTTGCCTATTAAATATTTAGGATTTTCACCGTGTTACAGACTCGAAGCAGGAAGTCACGGGAAGGACGTAAAGGGTTTGATAAGAGTGCATGAGTTTTATAAATTTGAGCAAGTTATTCTTTGCGAGGCAAGTCATGAAGAAAGTGTCAAATTTCATGAAGAATTGACTCAAAATACTGAAAAGTTTGTTGAATCACTAGGTCTTCCGTACCACACTGTTATAAATTGCGGGGGAGATCTTGGGTTGGGGCAGGTTAAGAAATATGATATTGAAGCTTGGGTCCCTAAAGAAAATAAGTACAGAGAAATTGCTTCTGCTTCATACTTCCACGATTTTCAAACTCGCCGTCTTGGTATTCGTTATAAAAACGATGATGGTAAGATGCACTACGCTCATTCTTTAAATAACACTGCTATTGCAACTCCGAGAATATTGGTGTCGCTTATTGAGAACCACCAGCAAGCCGATGGCTCTATCAAAATTCCCGAAGTACTCCGACCTTATATGGGCGGTAGGGAATTTATCAAATAGAAAAAATTATGAAGAAAAGAGATGTTCTCAGCTCTCCGCGCTTGCATGAGCTCAAGCGCAAAAGGCGGAGGAATTTACAAAAGAAAATATTTTTATCTTTATTTTTTATAACTTCCTTTTTTGTTGCACTTGTATTTATTTCTCGAGTAGACAAGCTCAATATTAAGGAGATTAGAGTCAATGGTAATTCAGTTATAGACACAGAGAGCATAACAACAGTAACTGAGAAGAATATTTCCGGTTATTATCTATGGTTCTTGCCCAAGACCAATTTTGTCTTCTATCCTAAAGGTAAGATACAGTCCGATTTGGAACAAAATTTTAAACGTCTTAAAAACATTTCGATGAAGTTTACTGGAGGGCAGGTATTAGAGATTTCTGTCTCCGAGAGAGAAGGCAAGTATACTTGGTGCGGAGAAGCCATTCGCGAAGAAATATCTCTTCGTATGGCCAACTATGAAGGCGGTACCGACCAATGTTATTTCATGGATGATAGTGGTTACTTGTTTGATGTGGCCCCATATTTCTCAGGTGATGTTTACTTTAGATTTTATGGAGCACTTGCGAAACCCGAAGAGGAGTATGCAGGAAATTATTTCTTACCTGGAATTTTTCAAAATATTTTAATTCTTAAAGACAATCTTGAGATGATGAAGCTAAGACCTGCATCCGTTCTTTCTAAAGAGAATGGAGACATGGAGATATATCTTTCGTCGGTAATGGGAGCACCAAATGGGCCTAAGATAATATTCAAAAGCGGGTCTGACTTTGAGAGTATTGCCGAAAATCTCCAAACGGCTCTAGCTACTGAGCCGTTTAAAACTAGTTTCCAGTCAAAGTACAATATGCTAAGCTACATTGATTTGCGTTTCGGTAACAGAGTGTATTACAAGTTTAGTGATGGTTCTGGCAATG
>CAYXDY010000002.1:13203-19646 GCA_964463905.1 uncultured Candidatus Saccharibacteria bacterium | reverse complement strand
AAGCATCGTTGTAAGTGCGGACATAGTACCCTACTCCCATATCTTCGCGGAGCTTTTGGAAGAGTCTTGAGCTCATGCCTCCGCCGAGAACGCCGCTCAATACCGCGAGAATAGGATTGTTTTTATAAAACAAATCGAAGCTGCGGACCGCAAGAACGAAATGAGTCTGGTCGGTCTGCTTGAACTTGAGTAGGACTTCAGGCTTCTTCTGGGCTTCTTTGGTCTTTATCTTGCCGTTCTTCTTGCCGCTTGGTAGCTGACCGAAGACTCTCTTAACTTCATCTAGCACATCTCTCTTAGAGATCTTACCTGCAACAACTATAACGGTGGACTCTGGTAGATAGTGAGCCTTGTGATAATCAATAAAGTCGGCTCGCTTGAACTTGACCACATTCTCCTTGGTGCCGGCTATATTCCAGCCCGCTGGGGTGTCGCCGTAGAGAAGAGTCATCAATAAGTCCTGCACGTGGCGGTGAGGCATATCTTCGTACATATTTATTTCTTCCACTATTACCCCCTTCTCCTTCTCTAGCTCTACTTCTGGGAAGGTGGAGTTGAGGTAGACGTCGGAGACCACGTCGAATATCTTCTTGAAGTGCCTAGCGCTACTCTTGGCATAGTAGCCAGTGTATTCTTGCGAGGTGAAGGCGTTGTACTGGCTCCCTATGGAGTCTAGCTCCTTGGAGATGTCTATGGCCTTAGGCCTCTTGTAGGTGCCCTTGAAGCACATATGCTCTAGGAAATGCGAAATACCATTTAGCTTCTTGTCTTCGTACTTACTGCCTGTCTCTACCAGCACCAAGACGGTGACCGTAGGGTTGTCCTTCATCGGGATTGTCACCACCCGAAGTCCGTTCTTTAAAACTTTTTTACTAAATTTCATAATTTATTTAAACTTTGCTAACTTATCTTTAAATTTATCTAACAATAATGGCTGAATGGAGTGAGCAGGGGTCGGAAGATTGTCTAATCTAAACCAACCAAGCTCGTCAAACTTGTGGGGCTCACCATTCTTAACCTTGTCTCTATCTACTTCTACTAAGAATTCCAAACTAATCCAGTGAGTCTTTGCTCCATTAATTTCTCTAAAAAGATCTAGGTAACCTAGAAATTCATACGAAATAGGCTGAACGCAATACTCTTCCATAATTTCTTTCTTCAGGGTAGCTTCTACTGTATCGCCGAAGTCTAATCCCCCACCACCGAAATCCCAAGCACCATGCTCATCTCTACAATTCGTGCTTCTCTTGTTTAGAAGGAAGTTACCTTGCCCGTCATGGCACATATAAGAGACTGTGATAGCTATATAATCAACCCCTTTTTGCATATTGGACCATTTTAGCATAAAAATTACCTTCCACATATTCCCCATCAACTAACTCTAGTATTTCATATATTTACTATCTTTGTGCTATAGCATATTTATAGTAAATAACTTTAGAGACTATATGCTGTAAAATTTACGGAGGCTTTTATCATTTTCTATGTTGTCCGCAATTATATATACCAACTCCTTCCCCACCCTAAAATCAACCTTGAGTAACATTATTAAGTCTTCGCAGTCATAAGGGTAAACCCATAAACTGTCTTGCAAACGAGTAAACCCTAGTTGTCTTAATGTGTGTCTAACTTTATTTCTTACACCCTTTCTTTCTTCTTTAATATCAAAAGCCAAAAGCCGCCACTTCCCGTCCCATCGCTTGGGCTTTTTAATTTTGTAATCCATAATCTCTAACTGTCTGAGTTTCGCTTCCCCTTTCTCTGTCAATCTGGCAAAATTCCCCTTATCTGTTTTCTCCCATATTATCATATTATTTGTTGTCAGCTTGGCCAAGGAACGGTTAAAAGAATATTTACCTAACTTGCTTTTCATAAAATCCGGCTCTAATTGCTTCAGCACCTTCGTCATCTTTGGGGCCCCAAAAGCAACACATAGACCCCCGACGGCAAAAGCGGCAGACAATATGGCTTTTTGTAAATTAGCTTTGCGAGTTCTCTTCTTAGATTCTTTTTCTAATTGTCCCATAATGAATTAAATTATTATTTACTATTTATATGCTATAGCATTATTATAGTAAATTGTAACATAATATCAAAATATTATAATATGAATTTATATTCTGTCTTTAATATATTTCTGTAAATCGGCAACTTTAACCCTCTCTTGAGTACCTGTGTCTCTGTCGCGGATGGTAACCATGTCGTCTAGAAGAGTCTCGAAGTCTACAACAATGCACCACGGGGTGCCTATCTCGTCTTGTCTCCTATACCTCTTACCAATGTTGCCGTTGTCATCCCAAGCCACTCTGCCGAACTCAGCCTTAAGTGGAGCGTAAACCTTGGTATTGGCGTACTCTACAAGCTCGGGCTTGTTCTTAAGGAGCGGTGACACAGCGCAAATCACCGGAGCCATAGCGGGCTTGAACTTGAGGTATGGGCGAATTTCGCCATCCTTGTCTTCTTCGGTATAAGCAGATGTAATAAGAGAAAGCACGGCTCTGTCGACTCCGAAAGTGGGCTCAATTACGTGAGGAACCATCTTTCCTCCCATTTCCTCGTCTATGTATTCCAAATTATGTTTACCTAAATCATAATCAGTTCGGTATGCAAGACCAAACAGCTCGCTCTTCCCGAAAGGGAACATAAATTCAAAATCAATAGTACGAGAAGAATAGAAGGCGCGATCTTCAGCAGGAACTTCGAGTTCATACACCTTACTCATGTCTAAGCCAATTTCTTCCATCCAATCCATCATCTCGCCTCTCCAGTATTCAAAATACTTTTCCCAATCTTCTGGGCGGATAAAATATTCTAATTCCATCTGCTCAAATTCTCTTTGTCTGAAAATAAAATCTCTGGGAGTAATCTCATTGCGGAAAGATTTTCCAATCTGAGCTATGCCAAACGGAAGCTTGGGATGAAAAGCATCCACGGTATTCTTGAAGTTTACAAATATTCCCTGCGCAGTCTCTGGCCTGAGGTATACAGTAGAAGCAGAGTCCTCCATCGCACCTATCTTGGTGGCGAACATCATATTGAATTGTCGGGATTCGCCGAGAGCTCCATCGCACTCAGGGCATTTCTTCTGGTCTTCCAGCTGGTCCGTGCGAAATCTTCTCTTACACTTAGAGCATTCGACTAATGGGTCAGAAAATCCGGCCACATGCCCGGACGCCTCCCAGACCTTACTACTCATAAGTATAGCAGCGTCTATGCCGTACATATCGCGGCGCGAATCTACGAACTTCTTCCACCAATTCTGCTTGATATTGTTCTTGAGTGCTAGACCAAAATGCCCCCAGTCATATGTACCTGCGAGCCCACCGTATATTTCGGAGCCTGGGAAAATAAACCCCCTCCTCTTACATAGAGATACAATCTTTTCCATTAATTCACTTTTTTCTGTTTTGTCTATTTTAGCCATATTATTCCACTACTATATCTCCACCTGGGGGGAACGCTGGGTCACTAGATAGTCTGGTAGAAAGCGGAGGTCGGGATACCCTTAAGTCCACATTAGCAAAATCGTCGTGCCCCGTCAAAACAACATCATTAATAAGAGTTGGGTTGGACCCAAGCTGAGAAAGCGACGGAGAAAGACCCACCTTGAAAGCAACCTCTCGTGGAGATGCTCCCAAGCCAGTACTTCGTGGGATATTGCCTATGTTCCAAGTTATCTCTCTGGTAGAAGAATTGTAAGACAGGTCGGCACTAGATGGAGAAATGTTGCCGACGAAGCGCATCCATGATGGTAGTGTGGCCTTGGCGACAGCCTTAGAAACAGAGTTAGAAGTATTGGAGAGTGTCCAGACTATGGTGTAGGTGGTCTCTGTCTCCACCTTCGGTGGAATGGGGCCAGAATTAGTAAATGGACCTGAATAGTAGAGAGCCTTGTTGGCTAGGGCTAGATCAGTAATAACTTTAATATTTTTAGACTCTCCATTACTTAGATTCTGTGTCTCATAGCCTTCAATGGTCTGCTTACCAGTAATGGAGACGTCCACTATTATAGACGGCGAAGAAACAACGGTGCCTGAAGTAGAAAACAGTGACACCGGAGAAAGTGAAAAGGAGACACTTCCAGCGTCACCCGGATTCACCGAAGAGAAACGACTCTGGTTATTCTTATCCCAAACAATAGTATCGGTGGCTGAATCATAAAATCCTCTATCGGCCCGGATGGTCCGCTCATCTACGGCATTGCCAGAAATCTTGGCGCTAATAACGAGATCGCTTATGCGAGTATCCATGTTGTTAACCCAACGAATATCACCCGTAATAGTGCCCTTAGAATTAACTGCATATTCGCGCTGATACACTCCGTTAATAAAAAGGCTGGCTTCTATAGAAGGACGAGCTATGGCCACAGTGTGCCCAAGGGAGTTGAAGACTACACCAACCAGAGACTTATCTCTCGTAGACTGTGTACCACTAGCTATGCGGAAGGTCTTTGTCTCTCCATCGAAGACGTCAACCATCTTGCCTGATACAGAAATATTATTAATAGCACCTGGAGACAAATCGCCAAGCAACCAAACATTGTTCCCAACAGACGGCGCTGGCACCGAAGACACAAACTGGAAACCTACTGGATAATCCACCTTTACAATCATTCCAGAAATAACTTCAGTGGAATTGAGAGTAGATCTAATGTCTAAGTTCATATCCTGGTTAGGACTAATTGTGGTAGGAGCAGAAACAACAATATCTATGGGTGTAGAGTTGATATTTACTTCATATATCTTCTCTTTTATGAAAATAGCATTGGAGCCTTCTACTCTATACTCCAGCGTCATCTTGATGGGCCTCACACTACCCTGCTCACCGAAAAGCACAATCTTAATATTCTCATTACGAACAGTACCGGGAGGAATAGTGCCGAGAGATGTACGACTACGCTCGGTGTCTCCTAGGCTACCATCAGAACTCTTGGGATACTCTAAGACCAAGTCTACGGACTCTAAGGCAGAATTATTCCTATTGGTTATTATTATTTGAAGAGGAAGCTCCTCTCCTCCTGCTACGAAGGTGTTGCCGAGAACCTCCATCTCGATGTTGTCGTTGGACACAATATTGCCACCCAAGAAAAACATATATCCTCCATAAGCAAGAGTCAGGAGGAAAAATATGGATGAAAAAATAAAAAATTTCTTAAACAAAGATGTGTGCATAAAAAATTTGGAATTCGTACCCTCTGCGCCATCAATACGGCTATTCCAAGAGTCATTAACATCCCCTGCATCTATCTTGGTGAAGCTATCACGATGCTCGATGTGAGTCTTGTAATTCTTGGAAAATAATTTACTTTTTAGATCCTCTATTTTGCTAAGTCTATTGGGGTCGTTTAATGTCATAGATAGAATTGTACCATCTTAAAGACTATTTTTAAAGATGGGTTTCCTTGAGGGCCTTGTTTATCTCTTTCAATATCTCTCCTCTTATCTTGCCGGCACCGAAGATGAGCTCGCTCTCAAGCGGAGACTTGATGACATTTTCTAGTTCAACCCCTGCGCCAATATAGCCGAGATTGCTCAAGATGCGAAGGACCAAGACGACTTCGACGTTGCGTATCTCTTCGAGCTTGGTCTCTTTTTCTAATATTATGAGCCCGCTTAAAACATCATGAAATAATGGTGGGTTAGGGTCTTCGCCTGCTAATAGTCTCTTGAGAAGCTTATTTATATTGCTATAAACCTTCAATGCTTCTTTGTTCTTTAGTATGTCCTCAAGCATATTGGTCTTGGAAGCATTGGTGAGCCGCCAGAAATCTCTACCCTTTACCAAATCGAGCTTGATATATGAGAAATCCTGCAAGACGTAGCGTAGCTTGGAGGAAGACTTGCGAACTCCAGAAGCAGAAGCGTATACCATCCCTAAATCGCGAGTAAAAATAGCATAGTACCGTCCACTCTCCCCAGAGTTGCGACTGCTTAGAATTATCCCCTCGGTGTGGTATATGTGATGCATTTATAAATCCTCTTCTTTACCTATTTCTAATTTCTTAAAAAGAATTCCTGCCTTCCCTAGAAAGTGCTCGGGGATGCCATAGACGAAAGTAGCAAAAGGCTTAAGTGTACCGTCGTGAACAGGGAATGAAATTCTTGGATTGACCTGCTTCGCGTAATCAATAGCGTCTTTCATCATCAACCACGGCGCTAAAACAGGTAACGCTAAAATATCCACTTTCTCATTAGGTAAACTAAATGAATCGCCTGGATAACAAAAAGAGTTAATCATATATCCAGTATTCTGGACCTGCCCGTAATCTTCATATATTACTGCATGCTTATCTCCAAAACCTTTAATAGAAATACCGTCCAAGTCATAACTCTCTCCGTCCTCAACTTTTACATACTCTATACCCGCCTCAGTGAGCAATCTGCCAACCGAAGAATTCGAAATTACGATGGCTTCAGTATTATTGGCTAATATTATTTTCAATG
>CAYXDY010000002.1:8850-13193 GCA_964463905.1 uncultured Candidatus Saccharibacteria bacterium | reverse complement strand
ATGTATCTATATGTAGATGATCAGCGTGCTCATGAGTAATCAGTACGGCATTAATATCTCTCTCCGCCATAGAATCTCCACCGAAATCAAAATGACTAGGGTCAGTCATAATCCTTTTGCCACCAATATTCACAACTAAACAACAATGCCCTAGCTTTTTGATAATCATAGTTTTATTTTAGCATACCGTGAATGGCTTGTACCAACTCGGCTGGAGTATGCACAATTTTTTCAGGCTTACCCTTAGTAAGGGTGCTTTCTTCGTGGAAGCCCCAGGTTACAGCAATAGACTTAACGCTGCACTCCTCTGCCTCGCGAATATCTCCCAATGTGTCGGTAATGAAGACAGAGTTCTCCGGGGTAGTGTTATACTTCTCTAATAGATTCTTGGTTTTTACCACTTTGCTTTGATGAGCGTCGCTTCCTAGAATATCACTAAAGTATTGCGTCAGCCCCTCTCGCTCCAATATATCTTTAATAAGTTTAGTTGAAGAGGAAGACACGATAGTTAGAGTCGCGTAATCTGATACCTCTATCACTAACTTCTTTAACTCTTCAGGTATTTTTATTTCTCGTGTTAAAGATAGGCTTTTTTCATCAAAATCTGGGATATGCTTCTTTCTCCCGTCAGCTATCGCTATGTGAATATTCCCCTCGAAAAACGATTTGTACGTTTCAAGACTGAGACTTGGGTCAGCTTCCAGGTTTATACCGTAGGCAATCCCAAGTGTATCCACCAACACTCCGTCGAAATCAAAAAAGATTAATTTATTTTTCATCTTTAAATTTTATCAATCTTTACCTTAAATACCAACTCACCTACTTTTATCTCCTGTCCTTCATTAAAGCTAAATTTAATATCTGAGGCGCCGACTGTCTTCTTAATCTCTTCTTCGTATTCTTCTACTAGACTCTGCCCAGCTTCGTCAGAAACTAGAGACATAGACACCACATCGCTCGGCATAAGCCCTAGAGATTTACGCATATCTTGGAGCCCTCTTATGAGCTCTCGGCAATCACCTTCTCTCTTGAGCTCTTCTGTAAGGAGTGTATCAAGCGCGACTTGTCCTGCAAATGAGTTGTCGAAGTCAACTTCTTTGATATTGAGTTCGTCTCTGACTAAGTCTACGTAATCGGGAGTAATCTTGGTCGAGACCTTGATAGACGAAAGTGGCTGACGCACAGGTATGCCTGCCTTCTGGCGAGCCTGCAAGCCGAGGGAAATAATATTTCTAGTCTCTTCCATGTTGAGCATATCCACCTTAACCCCAAAGAATCTAGAAAGCCATGACATGTGAGAAACCTTGGGCCACGATGTAAGGTGCACGCTCATAGGATCAGATTCATTGCGAAGCTTGAGCCAGATGTCTTCTGCAGAAAATGGTGCAAATGGGGCGAGGATTTGAGACAGCGTCTTCAAGACAAAATACAAAGTCCGCTTGGCATCCAAGTCGCCATCCTTGATACGCTCACGGCTGCGACGTAGATACCAGGTAGATAAGTCACTGATAAAATCTCGCATAGCTCTAGTAGGCTCAAGGAGCTTATAACTATCTAAATTCTTGGTGGATGTATCTATAAGTTCATCAAGTCTAGCGATAATCCAAATATCTAGAATATTTTTTGATTTTATGTACGCATTGTTCTCTAGATTTTTGTCTCTATATAATTCATAGAAGGCTAACACATTGTAAAGCAAACCAAAATACTGCTGGTGCATAAGTGCAACAGTCTTGGGGTCAAAATTCTTAGACTCCCCAGGCTGATTTACAGAGTACATCCACAGACGAAGAGTGTCTACACCATATTCATTCATAGCCTCAAATGGGTCTACCACATTACCGACAGACTTGGACATCTTCTGACCGTCCTTGTCATTAATCAATCCTAAACAAATAACATTCTTATATGCCTTGCCTTTACCCATAAGCACACCAACTGCATGCAGGGTGTAGAACCATCCGCGAGTCTGGTCCAGCCCTTCACAAATATAATCTGCTGGATATCCAGGCCCATCTATCCACTTATTGTTCTCAAATGGATAATGATCTTGGGCAAAAGGCATACAACCAGAGTCGAGCCATACATCCATAACCTCTTTAGTTCTCTTCATGGTATTACCATCTTCATCCACCAGCTCCACTTCATCTATATATGGCTTGTGTAAATCAAGCTCGTAATCTTGATTGTGTGGCAATGGCACGAAAGGTAGCTCCCGGACTTCGGCATTGTCAAAGACCTTAAAATCTCTCACGAAAGCTGTTTCATTAGGGACCTTATATTCATTTTTATTGGGTAAATAGAGGCCTGCAGATACGAATAGAAGCCAAGCTGGGCCACCGTGGGTGACTATAAGCACATTCTTGTTTTTATATTTAGCTTCTATTTCATACAGGCAATCCCCCACTCTTCTCCCAACTTCCTGGAAGGATTCACCATTAAATAATTTCTTATTAAACCAGTTCGGACCATGGTCCGACACAGTCTCATGATAATCATTCCAATTCTTACCATCTAAGTCACCAGGATTAATCTCTATTAGTCGGTCATCAAACACTACTTGGTCTGAGGTAAGATTTAATTCTCGGCGTACCAGTTCTGCTGTCTCACGAGTACGAGTGAAGCTTGAAGAAATAATTAAATCTATCTTTCGGTCCTTTAAGCTTTTACTTGCACTTAGAACTTGATTCGTGCCTTCGTGAGTGAGGTGGTCACTGCCTTCATTCTTGTAACTAATCACGCCTTTCTTGTTGCCCTCGGTGCCCCCGTGGCGCATTACAAAATAAGAATTACCTGACTTCTTAGTATGTTTCTTAAGCGTCTCTATTGAGTCCACCACAATCCTTTTGCCACCTTCGCCTTCCCATACAGGAAGTGGAGTGCCCCAATACCTCTCGCGAGAAATAGCCCAATCCTTAATCTCTCTTAGCCATTCTCCAAATCTTCCATCTCGGATATGCGCCGGCTCCCACATAATCTCCTTGTTCTCACTTATAAGCTTCTCTTTGATCTTCGGGTCTGACATTCTGATATACCAAGAGTCACGCGCATAATATATAAGCGCGGTCTTGCAGCGCCAGCAATGTGGATAGGAGTGCTGGTACTTCTCTTTTTTGAAGAGTAATCCTCGATGAGCTAAATCCTTAATTATATCTACTGCCACTTCTTCGTCGCGTACAAATCTACCTGAAAATATTCCTGTACCAGATAGGAACGCACCATCTAGCCCCACTATATGATGCTTCGGCAAGCCAATTTTGTTGCCTAATACGAAGTCGTCCTGGCCATACATTACGGCAGTATGAACGACTCCTGTACCATCTTCGGTAGTTACGAATGGAGCACCATATACTTGGAAGGACTTGGCTAATTTCATCCTTTCGCCTTCAGGAAGAAGCTCTTTAAAGAAAGAGAACAACGGCTCATAGGTTGAGCCGATTAGATCTCTACCCTTCATTTCAGACACGATTTCGTAATCGCCCTCCACAATAGAAAGTCGAGCATTAGCTAAAATATAAAATTCGTTATTTTGCTTGATCTTCACATAATCAATGTCTTCTCCAACAGCAAGAGCCAAATTACCAGGTAGTGTCCACGGTGTCGTGGTCCATGCAAGTATGTAAGTATTATCTTCGCCTACTAACTTAAACTTAGCTGTGACAGATAGATCCTTCACATCCTCATAACCCTGCGCCAACTCGTGCGAAGAAAGAGCCGTACCGCAACGAGGACACCACGGCACTATTCTGTAATCCTTGTATAAGAGTCCTTGCTCGTCTGTATTCTTTATGACATTCCAGACTGACTCTATAAAATCATTATGATATGTGACATATGGATCCTTCTGGTCTACCCAATATCCCATACGCTTGGTGAAAGTATTCCATTGTTCTAAGTATTCCCAAACACTCTCCTTGCACTTCTGATTAAACTCAGCCACACCGTACTCCTCAATGGCCTTCTTGGAATTAAGACCTAGCTGTTTCTCTACTTGAAGCTCAACAGGCAGCCCGTGAGTATCCCAGCCGCTCTTCCGTCTTACATGATATCCTTGCATTGTCTTATATCTTGGAATAGCGTCTTTGAAAGCTCTGGATGGTAAATGTCCGATGTGCGGACGACCATTGGCACCAGGTGGGCCTTCATAGAAAATGAATTCACCCTTCGGAGATTTCTTTTCTAGTGACTTTTCAAAAACCTTATTCTCTTTCCAGAATTCTAAAATACGCTCTTCTCTTAATGCTGCATCTGATTTTTTTAAATTTTCTTTTTCCATAATTGTAATTATACAAATTAAAAAACCCGTCCACGTACAACAATAATAATTGTTATACAAGGACGGG
>CAYXDY010000002.1:0-8750 GCA_964463905.1 uncultured Candidatus Saccharibacteria bacterium | reverse complement strand
TTCTTATAGGCATTCTGGTGCTTGGCTCTGATCTGCTCAAGCTTGCCTTCTCCCCTTCCACTAGTAGTTTTCTTGGTCTTCTTATTTATAACCTTCCCTTCTCGCCATTTACCCCCTAATGCTAGAACAAAGTTCTTGTGCATTTCTGTGATTTCATTTTTATTTAGCTTACCGAAAGTCTTAACTGCATTTTCTGATTCATTTTTAAATTCAATATCTTTTTCTAAAATTTCTGGATGCACTTTAAGTGCTTGTTCGTTAAGCCCCAGCAAATAAAGTCCTGACAATCTCCTTACACGAGAGAGCGCCACATATCCCTGCCCGTACTCAAAGACTTGCGACAGATCCATCACAGCACCATCTAAGCTCATACCCTGACTCTTGTGTACAGTGATAGCCCAAGCAAGACGAAGAGGTACTTGGCTAATCTTAGCGCGGATCTTGCCATTCTCTTCTATGCTCCAGTCCATCGGGGTGACGGTAATATTCCTGCCGCTCCTGGTCTGGATGATGGGATACCTGGTATATTCTTCGAAGCCTATCACCTTGCCTAAGGTGCCGTTGGCATAATGCTCTTTCGGATTGTTCTTTGTGCACATCACTACAGCACCCACCTTGAGCTCAAGATTCTCTGGCGACAAGCACCCCTTCTTGAGGGTAGCTACTATGGCCTCCTTACCGTCACTCGTCATTACATAAGATCTGGCTTCGTTTTCTATTCTGGACAATTCACCATAATTAACTCTATCTACATCGAAATTGTGCGAGAAAAGCTTGGTAACATTCTCCGGCATATCATCTTCTACAATCTGCCGACTGGAAATATGGTTGAGGTGTTCTTCAGTGACATCATTCCGTCTTATGGCACTAAGCACAGAGAGGAAATCCTTGTCATCCTGGCGGTGTTGTTCGGAGAGATAGCAGACTATCGGCTTGGCTCGCTCCCAGGCTCCTGAGTTGTAAGCAAACACACCCACATTTTTCTTCTCTTCTATTAACGAACCTTGTATATCTTCGGAGAAATCTCTTTTGGTGATTGGGGGTAATTGGAAAAAGTCTCCAACGAATATTATTTGCAGTCCGCCAAATGGTTCAAGATTCTGCCTCACTTCCCTGCAGACCATATCAAGCATATCGAGCATATTGGGAGCGAGCATAGATATCTCGTCTATTATGAGGACGCGGGTTTTATTTATCCTCTTGGACACATACTCACTGGTGGCTATTTTATCTAATTCGTATTTATCCAGCTTCGTCTTAATGCCTATGCCACTCCACGAATGAATAGTCATGCCTCCTATATGAGTAGCGGCTATGCCTGTGGACGCAGTTATGGCAGGCTCTATGTCGGCACTACGCAAATATTCTACGTATGAATTTATTGTATGAGTCTTCCCTGCTCCCGGCTCACCAGTAAGAAAGACGTTGGCGCCAGTTTTTAAAATGTTTAAAGCTTCTCCTTGGGTCATTAAACTATTCTACTACATCTTCTCTGGTGTTTCGATGCCGAGAAGATAGAGTCCGTTCTTCATTGTCTGGTAGAAGGATTTGGTAAGTGCAATTTTATACTGAGATTCCTTGCCCTCCGCTTCTATAATCTTGGTATTGCCGTACCAACTGTTGAATGTCTGAGACAGCTCCAGGAGATATGTGACTATGTGATGTGGCTCCCATTCGTGAGTGGCCTGCTCCACGACTTCTGGAAATTTGACTAAATAGTGCTCGAGCGGTGTAGCACTCCAGCCCGCTGGTATGGTGGTATCGTATCGTTTCTGGTTTATAAAAGCTTTATCTAAGATGGACTTGGCGCGGACGGTACTGTATTGCAAGTACGGACCAGATGCACCTTCAAAAGAAAGAGAGGTCTCTGGGTCGAAATCTATGTTCTTGCCTGCGACGCTTCGCAAGATTGGAAATTTAAGAGCGGAAACAGCTATCTGCCTAAGTCCGTCCCCGCCTGTCTCTCCCGCTAATGTAGAATTCTTGGTATTTAATTCCTCATACATCACATCAAAAAGTTCCTGGGCTGAAGGAACTCCTCCAAGGCGTGAAGACATCTTCTGCCCTTTGAAGCTCATGCGCCCATGAGTCCTGTGTACAGTCCTATCTTTCCAAAGAGGATTTATTTTACCTGCCGCAGTAACCACCACCTTAAAATATTCTGACTGCTCGTGGTCAGTGATGAATATAGATAAGTCCGGCTTGTAGCGAGCAAACTTGAGCGAGAGCAACCCCACGTCCTTGGCCTCATATGTGGGATAACCCTCTTTGTTGATAAAAACACGAGTGTGGAGGCCGTCTTGCTCGCCTTCGTATATGACCGCACCTTCGCTTTCTTTAAAAATACTTCCTATATTACTCTTTACCAATTTCTCCCCTTCTACTCCCGCCTCGCTCTCAAATATGAAGTCATCGAACTTAGAACCTAGGGTTGCAGTCATCGTCTTGAAATAGGCTAAGTTTATTTCTTTAGCTTCTAAGTATGTCTTGTATTCAGGCCCATCTGTCTTATTGTAAATAAGAGATGCTATCTCTCTAATCCTCGGCTGGAGCTCCGTGTTGTCATCATAGCTCCTTGAGCCCTTAACATAACATTCACCGAAATAAGCTATGGCGCTCGCAGAAGGCATACTCCTAATCTTCTCCAATCCGCCATCTTCCATAAGAGCCCAGACGGCCTTGGCTATACCAAGCGACACATCAGATGGGTAGGAAATTATTTTGACGTCAGCATCTGAGTATCTGGCTAGTCGTGTTATGGACTCACCGATGGCATTGTTCATCACATGGCCGATATGAAATGCTTTAAACAAATTAGGGCTGGAATGCTCCACTAAAATCTTCTGCCCTTTGAAGAGCTCGTTCTTGCCGAAATTGTCTGCTTCTTTAATAATTCTCTCTACGTTGTGAGTGAGGAATTCTTGGGATAAATAAAAATTAATAAACCCAGCACCGGCGACACTTACTTCTTCAATAAAATCGTGCTCTGCCTCAGCGTGTTTGAGGGTGGCCACTATCTTCTCCGCGAGCTCTTTGGGATTCATCCGGAGCTTCTTGGCATAGACCATAGCGGCATTGGTAGAATAGTCCCCATTCTTCAAATCGTCTGGATGCTCCACAGAAAAATCTGCTCCAGAAATATCTAGCTTAGAAAGTGCTTCGTTGATTAAGTTTTTGATTTTATCTTTTATCTCCATCGCCTTTTATTGCTCCTCGTTCTTTGCGAGATGATAATTTATCTACATTCACTTGGGCTATGTCATTTAGTTCTAAGTCCAAATCGTGGGCTAAAACAGCTAGATACCACAAGACATCTCCCATCTCTTCTTTCAGCGCTTGCTTGCGGTCTAGACTCATTGCCCCCTCACCGTCATCCCCTCTTAGCCATTTCTTAATCTTACCCAAGACCTCTCCGGCTTCATTCCCTAACCCAAGAACTGGATAAAGTATCTTGTACTTCTCGTCGTAAGTTGCAGTCTCGAGAGCCTTCTTTTGGTATTCGTTTAGTTCCATAGGTTAATTATACTTTATTATTGAAACATTTCTAAATAACGATCAAATCCTGTTAAGAACATTTCTGGCTTATCTTTTACTAGTTGAGATAACTCCCCCTTACTAAACCACCTAATTTCTTCTACTTCCTCATCTTGTTTTTTAAATGGATAGTTATGGTCCACAACAACGGTAAACCATTGCCCGAAGTATTCATGGGAAGTAGAACGACGATTCTTAGGACCAAGAACAGGCTTAAAGTTTGTTAAGCCAATCTCTTCTTCAGCTTCTTTTATGACATTTTGTTCGTACGTCTCTCCTTCTTCCACACTACCAGCTACTGCGGGGCCCCATTTACCCGGATCATTTTTCTTAGTGAAGACTCGTTGGGCTAACAAAATATTCCCGGCTTCGTCAGTAACCCAGAGAGCTGACACACGAGTAATTTCTTTAGGATCGCGATCCTTTTTGTCTTTATATCCTATTAACTCATCATTTTCATCTACGATCGGTATTCTCATTTTATTATTTTTTTAACCTTCTCATAAATCTCTTGGTGAATATTATCAGGTGTATCTAGAACACCTTTCTTAACGCAATCAATCTTGATCCAGTTCTTCTCTTTTTTGGCGAGCCAGAGCGCGCTCTTGACCGAGTTCGCCAAGAAGTCCTTGTCCTTCTCGTGCACGTCTTTTTTATTGCCTAGATATTTCCGTGCAGAAGTCTTGTCCCTATTCTTCATAAGCTTGAGCGCTACACTGAGAGGGACATTGAGGTAGAACACCGCATCAGGCTTAGGAATCTTGAAAACTCCGTACTCCATCTCCGCTAGCCAGTCCATAAAGGCTGCTCGTTTAGTGGGGCTCTTTATCTTCCCTCCCTGGTGAATCTGGTTGGCGCTTACGTACCTGTTGGCTATTACAATATTTCCCTCCTTGAGCCACTTGTCCATCTTCTCCTTGGACTCAAATCTATCTGCAGCAAAGAGCACTGACACAATCTTAGGATGCACATTGATGAAGTTGTAATACTGCTCGGAGAGGCAGTGCCCGATGAACTTGCCGAAGAAATTGTTGTAATAATCTGGGAAGTCTACCACCTTGACCTTCTTGCCCTCCTTCTTTAAATGTTTAACTAGAAGCGCTGTCTGGGTAGCCTTACCAGAGCCGTCGGTGCCGTCTATTACTATAAGCTTCCCTCTTTTCATTATGAGTGAACTATATCAAAAAAGAGGTGAAATAGAAAATTACTTACTTAAAGCCTTAAGTGCTTCCACCGCATAAAACTTAACATTCGGGACGAGGTCCATACTCTCTAACTCTTCCATCGATACCCAGCGAGTCTCTGCTCTTTCGTGGTCGCTTGAAGATTCTGTGATTATGTCGGTATTAGAAGTAGCGAAATATACGAAGGCTATATGCTCGTGGGTCTCAGACACTGGATGTCTACCTAAGTATCTTGGTGGAATCAAATATTTATAGCCTCGATTGGTTTCTTCCCCATGCAGCGGACCATGAGCGTCCCCTACTATAGTTATATCCAAACCAACTTCTTCTTTAACCTCACGGATTGCTGCCTCTACTGGGTCCTCGTCTAACTCAATATGCCCACCAATCGAAAGCCAGAACTTAAACTTGTCATGCACGCGTAACAAAACCTTATTATTATGGACAATAAACACTTCTACACAGAAATCTATTTTGTCATGAATATGAGGCATTAACTAAACAAACTTCTTAGGCACTGGGAATTTCTTGGCTAATTTTTGAACTTTCTTTTTAATTTCAGCTTTCTTTTTGGGATTATCTTTGTTCTTTAACGTTTCAATAAGAAGCTCAGCAAGCATAGCGCATTCCTTCTCTTTAAATCCTCTGGTGGTAATAGCTGGAGTGCCAAATCGAATTCCTGATGGGTCTAGTGGCTTCCTGGTGTCCCCCGCTATTGAGTTCATATTTAAGGTGATTCCTACTTCGTCTAAGACGGTCTGGGCCTCCTTGCCTGTCACTCCAAGTGAACCATACACATCAGCAAGGATTAGGTGGTTGTCTGTCCCTCCTCCTATCATTCGCACCTTATTCTTCTTCAGCACCTTCTCCATAGCCTTAGCATTCTTGAGTATCTGCTTGGCATATTGCTTGAATTTCGGAGTCCCCGCTTCGCCGAAGGCCACAGCCTTGGCAGCAATAATATGCATATGTGGGCCACCTTGAATTCCTGGGAAGATGGATTTATCAATCTTCTTGGCAATCTCTTCGTTGTCGCGAGTTAATATAAGTCCGCCACGAGGACCACGGAGAGTCTTGTGAGTGGTGGAAGTAATAATATCAAAGCCATCGTCAAATGGATTGCGGAGTGCACCGCCTGCAATGAGCCCAGCGATGTGCGCCATGTCGGCCATAGTTATAGCGCCTACTTCCTTAGCAATCTCGACGAACTTCTTGTAGTTAAGAGTTCTGGAGTATGCAGAGAACCCGGCAATGATTAACTTCGGCTTATGCTCCTTGGCCACCCGAAGCATATCTGCATAATCAATCTCGCCAGTCTCAGGATTCTTCATCTTATAAGTTACGAATTTATAAATCTTGGCAGGAAGAGTCATCGGGTGGCCGTGAGTAAGGTGCCCGCCGTGTGAGAGGTCCATCCCCATGACTGTGTCCCCTGGATGGAGTAGAGCAGCATAGACTGCTAGGTTGGCTGGAGCGCCAGAGTGAGCCTGCACGTTAGCAAATTTACATTTGAAAAGTTTCTTTACTCTTTCTATTGCTAGATTTTCAACTTGGTCAGTCCAATCTTGCCCACCGTAGTATCTTCTGCCGGGATACCCTTCGGAATATTTGTTAGTGAAAATTGAACCATTGGCTTCCAATACATCCTGCGAAACATAGTTCTCAGAAGGGATTAATTCCAATCCTTCTCTTTGTCTCTTCTCCTCACCTTTTATAAATTTAGCTATTTGTTGATCTCGCATAAACCTATTCTATCACAAGAGAAAACAATAGTCCCAAGCAAGTCTGTACGGAGTATCTCCACCCCGAAATCCTGCAATGTCGAGAGGACATCAGCGTGTGGATGACCATAAGTATTGTCTTTACCGCTTGAAATCAAAGCGTATTTAGGAGATACGGCCTTAACAAGGTTGTATCCAGTGGAGGTCCTAGAGCCATGGTGAGCAACCTTGAGAATGTTGGTGGAGATAATAGAAGCAGGATTGTTGGCAAGAATTATTTTCTCTGTTTCGATATCTATATCTCCAGTAAGCAAGAAACTGGTGTCACCATATGTAAGCCGAGAGACGACAGAGCCCTCGTTGGTGCCCCAGAATGACACATCTCTGTCGGGGAAAATAATTTCTAGCACGGCGCCACCACCGAGATGCATCCTCATCCCCTTCCTGGCTAAAAAGTTAGGAATATCTTTATTGCTAATTTCGTTTTTTAAATTTTGATAAATTTTAGAATCACTCACCCCGCCGGACTCGAAGAACATCCCAACCTTGTATGCCTTGAGAACTTCGGAGAATCCTCCTATGTGGTCTTGGTCTGGATGCGTAGCTATAACGGCATCAATACTTCTATCAAAAGCTGGCATAATACGAGAAAGCTCGCTGAGTATCTTGCGTGGTGGCCCAGCATCTATGAGGATTTGCACGCCTGTTGGGGATTCTATAAATATGGCATCACCTTGTCCTACATTGAGCACGGCTACGGTGAGCAGTCTCTCTCCGCTACGAGAATCAAGATAGAATATATAAATAACTGAGCACAAAAGTAGAAATGTGAAAACTAAAAGGCCGTATTTTCTGCATTTCATTAACATGTTATAATTATAGTATATGAAAAAATTCGAAGAAATGAAATTTAATATTGGTGAGCTTAAGGGCATCTCAGCTAAGAACATAGAGGAGCACCTCAAGCTCTATGCTGGCTATGTAAAAAACACCAACGAACTGCTGGAAGGAGAAGATTACAATAGACGTTTCCCATTTGAATTCAACGGTATGAGAAACCACGAAATATACTTCGCATCTCTGGTGGGAGGACCAACTCCCATGCCCACAAATGGTACCCTATCAGAAGTTAATTGGGAGAAATTCAAAGAGCTGGCGCTTACCCGCGGAGTGGGATGGGCAATGCTCTACTATGACCCACTTTCTAAACAGCTCATCCAAAGCTGGGTAGATGAGCAACACCTTGGACAGCTTTCGCAATGTATCCCAATCCTCGCTTTAGATATGTGGGAGCACGCCTTCGTCTACGACTACCCTACCTCAGAAAAGAAAAAGTATATTGAAGCATTTTTTGAGAACCTAAACTGGAGTGTCGTTGAAGAAAGATTTAATACTCTTGCCAAATAGGTAATAAATAAAATAAAGGTAAATCGTAACTACCAGCAACAACGGAAAGCTGGGTATGGTAAATGATGCGAATGGAATACCAGCCATGAATTCTACGACCTTCAGCTGATAATCTAAAAGCAGATAAGCCAGATATCCCACAGGCACAGATAAGAAATAATGGAATATTCCCAAGAATCCAGTCAGAAATCCGAGTAGCATAATCGGCGGTATGACAGGTAGGATAAGAACATTGGCCGGTAAGGCCACTACAGAGAGATTGCCCATTTTGTATAAAATAAATGGTAAGACAAAAATATAACAAGCGGTGGTGACAGAGACTACATCTCGCAAGCCAAATTTCTTGGGCGCCCAAGTAAAATGCTTCTCTATCCTCGGTGCATAAAATATCACCGCTACGGTCGCGATAAAAGAAAGCTGGAAAGATACATCGTACCTCAGCACAAAAGGATTGAAAATTATCATAACTACACCTACCAATATTAGACCTCGGGCGACATCATAAGTACGCCCTGTGGCTCGAGCAATAATAGCAAGGATGGCCATTGTGCCAGCTCGCACTGCTGTGGACTGCCCACCGGCCATAATTACGAAGAGTAAAATCCCAAGCATGCCTGCAGCAAATGACCACATTAGAGGTAAGAAATAAAATATCCTCATTATCCATTCGGCCACGATGGTAACGTTGTAGCCCGAGAGTGCCACGATGTGTATGGTGCCTGTGTCTATGAAGTCTTGATATAAATCGGGGCTGAAGGCCGAGCGCTCGCCCAAGATTAGGCCAACTAAAAGTAAGCTCTCGGGGCTCTGTATTGCAAACGTTATCTGCTCTAAGAATTTGTCTTTAACTGCAAACAGAGACCTCTTGATGCTACTACTGTTCCCTTCTGAGATTACGTCCACA
>CAYXDY010000001.1:0-20969 GCA_964463905.1 uncultured Candidatus Saccharibacteria bacterium | reverse complement strand
TGCTTATAGCCGGTGCTATACGCAAGGCTCTGCCACAATATGAATATGTATATCTTGGCGACTCTAAGAATCTGCCTTACGGAGAGAAGACCCATGTGCAGGTGTATAAATTTACTGAGCGAGGGGTTAAATATTTATTTGAAAAAGAGAATTGTTCACTTGTAATAGTAGCCTGCAATACTGCCTCTGCTAGAGCTCTGCGACCTATCCAGAAGAAATATAAAAATAACAAAATATTAGGGGTGCTAATTCCAGCCGCGGAAGAGGCGAGTAAATATAGTCGAGTGGGGGTGCTGGCTACTTCAGGTACAGTAGCATCTCAATCCTTTCCAATAGAAATAAATAAGATAAACAAATCTGCAAAAGTATTCCAGAATCCTGCTCCATTTTTAGTGCCTCTCATAGAGATGGGTGAGATAGACAAGTGTGTGCCGTATCTCCACCAATATATGAAACCGCTCTTAGCTAAAAATATTGAAGCTTTAGTGTTGGGCTGTACCCACTATCCGATATTGAGGAAAGAAATCAGAAAGATAGTTGGTAAAAATATAAAGATCATCTCTCAAGACGAAGTAGTGCCGAAGAAATTAAAAGCTTATCTAAAGAAGCATAAAGAGATAGAAGCGAAGCTCTCTAAGAAAAGAAGTATTAAGATATTGGTAACAAAGATAACCAGGGGAGCGAAAAAGTTCAACCCTAAACTAGTAAAAATATAGTTTATATAACATACGATATATCGTATGTTAAGAAATTTAGAGTTCTATAAATAGAGGGCAGTGGTCGGAGCCCATGTAGTTCTGATTGGTGCCGACCTTTTTGATTTTTGGCATTAATTTTTTATCAGCGAAGAAATAGTCTATTCTCCAGCCCACGTTTCTACTTCTCGCTCCAGTTTTTATATCCCAGTATGTATAGACGTCTTTTTTATTTGGATTTTTCTCGCGCCAAGTATCTAGGAAATCATTTTTAATAACCTTTGTAATCCAGGCTCGCTCTATCGGGAGGAAGCCGGTGTTCTCTTCATTGGCCTTAGGTCGGGCTAGGTCTATTTCTGTGTGGGCTGTATTTATGTCTCCACAGAAGATAACGTTCTCGCCATTCTTGCGGAGCTTTAAAATAAATTTAAGAAAAGCGTCATAGAATTCTAATTTATATTTGAGCCTATGCGGGCCTTGCCCGCCGTTGGGGAAGTAGCCATTAATCAAAGTGAAGTCCTTAAACTTGGCGCCAACTACTCGACCTTCGTCGTCCATTCCTGGCATACCTATGCCATAGAATACTTCTCTCGGCTTAACTTTAGTATAAATTGCAACTCCACTATAACCTTTCTTCTCTGTCGGATGGGAGAAATAAGAATAATAGCCCTTAACATTACGGACGTCTTCTGGAAGTTGGCTCGGCTCGGCTTTGGTCTCTTGGAGGCATAGTATGTCCGGCTTGAGAGTCTTAAAAAGCGGGACGAAGTAGCCCTGCTTCGCCGTCGCCCGTAAACCATTTGTATTCCAACTGATAATACGCATAATAAATAATTACTTAAATTTAGTTCTAGATAATAAGTTTAACATACCACATCCCGCCCCGTCGAAAGCTCCGCTTTTCTTCGGGGTGTTCCAAGAAATTATTTTCATATTATCTCTTATTATGAAACTTCTTATGTATATCGCGCAAATGCTTGTCGGTGACGTGGGTGTATATCTGAGTGGTGCCGATGTTGGCGTGGCCGAGCATTGCTTGGACGGAGCGGAGGTCGGCGCCGTTCCCGAGGAGGTCGGTGGCGAACATATGGCGCATCACGTGCGGGGTAACCTTCTTAGATATTCCAGCTTTGATGGCGTGCTGCTTAACTATACGCTCTACTGAGCGCTTGGTGAGCGGGCGGACATCTTTATTCTCTCCTTTGCCTTTCTTTTTGCCTATACCACTATCTATCTGAACGAAGAGTCCATCCGACATATCTTTGCGAGCTGCTAAATATTTCTTAGTGGCATCTCGGGCTTCAGGGGAGATGAAGACTACCCGCACCTTGCCTCCCTTACCTCTAATAGAGAGCTCTTCGGAGGTGAGGTCTATGTCGGAGTTGAGCGAGCATAATTCGGAAACGCGGAGCCCGGTAGAGAAGAGGAGTTCAAGGATGGCTTTGTCGCGGAGGTCTTTAATATCATTTCCTTTCGGAGAGTCGAGCAGACGCAGAAGCTCGCCTTGAGTGATGAGGTCTAGCGAGCGCTCAGAGACCTTGGCGAGCTCAATGCGCTCGGGAGCCATAGACTTGATATCTTGCCTAGTGAGATACTTTAGGAATGCCCGAAGAGCTATCAAATAATAATTCTGAGTCTTCTTGGAGAGGGTAGCGCCTGTCGCTCTGTTGTTGCCGGTGCTTTGTCTGTTGAGCCAGAGGCGGAATTCGCGGACCATGGTGTCGTCTATGCTGGCTGGGTTGTCGTTCTTGGTGTATTCAAGGAACCTCGATAAATAATGGTCGTAGTTCTCCACTGTTTTGAGTGAACGGCCCTTTTCTATCTCCACGTATTCTAGGAATTGAGTTTTGAGCTGTTTTAGCGATGCCATGAGCTTATTTTAGCATGTCGCACAATATTTACACCCTGTTTTACAGGAATTGTTGTTTAAAAAGCAATCTATCTAGCCGAGCTCGGCTAGCGAACTGCTCGGCGCTCAAGAAAACAATAAATAGACTACTATTTTTGTTTTCTAAGCTTCTGCGCAAGGCTTTTTAAACAACAATTCCTGCTCCACCACACACCCCTTGCATTTTATAGACTTTTATGCTAGTATATGGACTATGTTAGCAACCAAGAAAAAACAAGCAGTTATTAAGAAACATCAAGTACATGCGAAGGATACTGGTTCTCCAGAGGTCCAGGTTGCTGTGCTTTCTACCCAAATCTCAGAATTAGCTAAGCATTTAAAGAAACACAAGAAGGATAATCATTCTCGCCGTGGTCTTATTAAGATGGTGGCAGACCGCCGAACCCACTTGAAGTATCTAGAGCGACAGAGTAAGCCTCGTTACGATGCTCTAATGAAGAAGATGGATTTAGCTTAATTTACCTTCGTAAGATTTAGCTATTTTAGAGTACATATATTTTTCTGCTGAAAAATTACTCAGACTCGGCGCGTCCGCCTGCGTAGCCTCTAAAATAGCTAAATCTTTCTACGGTGCTATACTTATATATATGACAGTTATAAAACATAAAGAACAAAGAGTCGGAGTTTTTATCGATACTCAAAATCTATATCACTCAGCTCGCAATCTCTACAATGCTAGAGTTAATTTCGGTGCAGTATTAAAGGAAGCAGTAGCAGGGCGCAAGCTGGTGCGTGCGGTAGCTTATGTCATCTCGACAGAAGCTGGCGATGAGAAGAACTTCTTCGAAGCTTTAGGTAAGCTCGGTATTGAGACCAAGACAAAAGACTTACAAATTTTCCATACTGGTACTAAGAAGGGCGATTGGGATGTGGGTCTTGCGGTAGACGCTATTAAAATGTCTCCTCGGCTGGATTCTGTGGTTATTGTCTCTGGAGATGGAGATTACATACCATTAGTAGAATATCTCCAGACTATTGGGGTACAAGTGGAAGTGGTTTCTTTTGGTAAATCAACTTCTGGAAAACTTAAAGAAGCTGTTGACGACTTCGTGGATCTCTCTGAGAATACTAAGAAATATCTAATAGGAGTGCGTTAATCATCGTATTGACATTGTCATTACATAGGTATATACTTGTTGTATGAATACAACAATGCAAATTAGAATAGATTCTTCTACAAAAGCAAAAGCCCAAAAAGCTTTTAAAGGTATGGGTATAGATATGTCCTCAGGTGTGAAAATGTTTTTACATCAGGTAGCCACAGATCAGTGTATGCCTTTTGTGCCGAGCACTGTTAAGACAAGAGCCAACAGAAAAAAGTGGGACAAGGAATTCGCGGCAGTGGTGAAAGGTGGTAAAGGGTATCTTTCAGCAAAGGAGATGCATGATGAGATTATGAAAGGATAAATGCTTACACCATTCCCGACAAAGCAATATGCAAAGTCGTTCAAGAAATTAAAACACTCTGGTAAATTTAATGAAACAGAACTAAATATTGCTATTGATACCCTGTGCAAAGTAGAGAAGCTTGATGCATCTTATCAAGATCACCCTCTGCAGGGTGAGTACGAGGGATATAGGGAGTGCCATATTAAGGGAGATCTTTTGCTCATATATAAAATCGAAGGACAAAAACTCGTTCTAGTTTTATTTGATATTGGCACACACTCTGAGCTTTTTTAAGCTATTTACCTTTCCCTTGGAGTTGTTTCGGAGGCCAGAAATAGAAGGCTTTTATTGGTAGTAAGGTTGTGCTAAAGTAAACTTATGGAAAATCCTAATTTCCTGGATAAAAAATACCCTAATTTAACAGGCTCCAATCCTGTTGAGAGGGCAGTAAAAAAATCTAAACAAGACCCCGAAAGAAAAGCAGCTCCACATACTCGTGAAGAGCGCATTTTTGCATACCTAGCACGTTTGGGTAAAATCGTGGAAGATGAACGTGGGTGGGAGCTCTTGAAGTCAAAGCTCTTGAAAGAATTCGTTATTGATACTAAAGATGAAGATACACTTACTAAAATTGCTTATGGGCTTTATGAGTCAGAAAAAAGGCTAGCTATCGAACAGGGAAGAGGTAGAGAAGTGGGTCGGATTGGAGAACTCGAGGAAGGGGATGTGCTTAATAAGTATAAGGAGTTAGCCCAAGAAAAAAGACAGATTCAAGAACGCAGTCTTAATTCTTGGTTAGATTATCTCAAACAAAATGACGCCCAGTATCCAATATGGTTTCGTTACTTTGTCGTTCGTAATTTACAGAAAATGGGGACACTTGATAAAGAGAAAGGTGAGTATTCGAAGCGCACGGATTTCACCATTGCTCCCTTCCCTGAAATTAACTCCGAGGCGCTTGGGTTTGTATATCGAATGCTTACCACTGGTATTGGACATCACGAATATGCTCCGCTCCCAGAAGATACAGATGAAGACATGCAAGCAAAACTAAAGAAGAAAGACGAGCTTGCAAAAATAATCGCGAAGAAAGATTTTATTAAGCTTTATACTTTCGCTCAAATTGAAACTGCTGGAAGTTTAAGTAGGGAGTCAATAAAAGGAGAGTGGATAAAATATCCACAAGGGTCCGACCATCATGTTCTAGAGAATTCCCTTCGCGGTAAAGGTACTGGGTGGTGTACTGCTGAGGGCAGTGCGTTTGGGCATCTGCAAGAGGAGACTTTTATGTTTACTATACATTAGGGAAGAATGGTAGATACAGTGAGCCTCGTATTGCCATAAGAATGGAAGGTGAACAGGTGGCAGAAGTCCGTGGAGTCAATCATCGCCAAGAGCTTGAGCCTGTACTTGTAGATATCGCCACAGCTCAATATCACGCCCTTCCAGGGGGAAACAAATTCGATAAAAAATCTGAGGACATGAAGAAAGTTACTGCCCTTCTAAAGAAGAAAGAAAAGGAAGAATTTTTCACAAAAGACGATCTTTTGTTCTTATACGAAGCAAATGCACCAATTGAAGGCTTTGGTTATGACAAAGATCCTCGTGTTCTTGAACTTCGGAGAGACAGAAACCAAGAAGAAGACATGCTGGTGATTTTTGATTGTACTAAGGCAGAAATTGCCCATGTGCCGAATGAAATCACTGCTACTACCAAAGCGTATGTTGGGCCACTTCTACCTGGCGTACTACAAAAACTTCCAGAGAACTTTGAGCATGTATATACTTCTTTCCCTGACAAGAAAATTCGCAGAGAAAATGTTGAGATAGGCGGAAAAGACGCTAAACAGTTAACTCGTGAGTTAGAAACTGCCGGTATAAATATTTCCGATTACGCAAAAGATATGTTGAATAGCCGGGACTTTGTGGCGGGAAAGAGAGAAGAAGTAACTCTTGTTCGTCTCACAGTCGCTGACTTAGGATTTTCAAGAAATGCTACCACTGACCAAATTTATGCACGAGCACAAGAGCTTGGACTAGAATTATGTCCTCCCGATACTGGACCTAACTATCGTCTTAAATATCAAGATCAATCCATGAATGAGTGGGTATATGTTGGAATGAAACAAATTGCAGACCGTGACGGCCATCCGTACGTCTTCAGTCTCGGACGCCGCGGTGTTGGTCTGTGGCTGGACAGCAGTTGGGCTAGGCCCGACGATGAGTGGTTTCCTGTCGACGAGTTCGTTTTCCGTCTCCGCAAGGTTGAATCTTAGGCCTATTGTATCTTTGTATTTTTCTAATTCTTAGACTCTTTGATTCTTGGGTTCTTTGACCCTTTTGAATTTTTTTATATAATATAGTTAGATTGGTTTCATTGAACGGTACCGTCCGCCATAGGCGGGTAGAGCTTTTCAAGACCTTTTCGACTGATGCAGATTGAGAGCGCAAACGGCTATCAAGCAGGTTATTCTACTGAATGAGGCTTTTTGCGGAGGATGTGCATCGTAGTCCATAAAAAAGAAAATACTTGGTGCAATACGCTTTGTGATTCTTGATCACACATAAAATACAGCACGATCTCTGAGATAGAATTGCTCCTAGGTCGGCAGTGCATAAGATGGCGTGTTGCACAATTGCAGACCGTAACGACAATCCGTACGTCTTCAGTCTCGAACGCAACGATGATGGTCTGTGGCTGAACAACAATTGGGCTAGACCCGACAATGAGTGGAATCATGACAACAAGTTCGTATTCCGTCTCCGAAACTCGTTTCTTTCCACGATTTTTTATAGATCGTGGTTTTTCTTTTCAACATTACTTAAATTTTTCTTCCAACCGCCAAACATTTTGCCCACTTCTTCTAGATTAGAAGCAATATCTTTGCATTGTTTATTAGAGATTAGATTACCTTCCCAAGCTACTGATATTAGAAACTTAATAGTATCTAGATACAGGATACACTTAGATATCTTTTCCATTTTTCTGTCTTTTTCGGTAAAATAGGTAATATATGATAATTCCAGCAAATCTAAGAATTTATCCTCAATCCGAGCTCCTATTGTGTAACGGGCTCCTTTAGCAATATGAGGTACAATATTAAGCCAAATCAAATATCCCTCTTTGACTCTACTCAAGATAGAAGTGTTGGTCGTACGAGAATCGTGGGGGGGGGGTCATTCCAAGCTTTTTCATAATTACAATAATATCATTTCTTTGGAAAACTTGCTCGGGGCATGGCGAGAATTTCTGCGAGGCAAACGAAAGCGCAAGGATGTCGAATTGTTTTCGTTACACTTAACGGATAATCTCATTTCACTCCACTTGAATCTCGCAAACAAGACTTACAAGCATAGTTCTTATACTGCTTTCAAAATTAACGATCCAAAACCGAGAGATATTCACAAGGCAAGTGTACGCGATAGACTACTCCACCACGCCATCTATCGAATTTTGTACCCATATTTTGACCAATTTGTGAAAAGGGAATTAAGGGTAAAACACTATATCAGATATGCCGATGATTTCGTCATTTTGAGTGAAGATAAAAAATATCTAGAGTCTAACATACGATATATCGAATGTTACTTGCGAGAGAAGTTGAAACTAGAACTGCATCCGGACAAAGTTTTTATAAAAACCATCGCTTCTGGGGTAGATTTCTTAGGCTGGGTGCATTTTCCCACACACAGGGTACTGCGGACGAGTACCAAGAGAAGAATGCTGAAGAATACCAAAAATAATCCCAAGTCAGAGAGCTTGCAGTCTTATCTAGGGATGCTTAAGCATGGAAATACATACAAAATTCTCCAACAAATTAAATAAAACCCCATTGCTTTTTGGGTCAAAAATGCTAATATAATCAATACCTGCCCGTACTGAACAGTACGTTCGGGCGGGTATTAGTAGTTAATCAGTTCGTGTTCAGACACATAGTAATGTTCTCTTTTGAGGAACAATACTGAAGTTTGAACACGAGCTAAGACCCTCGTACTTAATCGGAATAACTCTTCGACTTCGCTCAGGGTAAATAATAATATGCAAAAGAAAGAATATAGTGTAGAGATAGGAGGTAAGACATTAACCGCCATCTTTAGTGATTTAGCAGACCAAGCTCACGGCTCTGTGATGCTTCGCTATGGAGAGTCAGTAGTAATGGCTAATGTTGTGATGTCGAAAGATAGTGCGGAAGGGCTAGGTTGGTTTAATCTAACAGTGGATTATGTAGAGAAGTTCTATGCTGCCGGCAAAATACTTGGTTCTAGATTTATGCACCGAGAAGGCAAGCCTTCAGAAGATGCTGTCTTGGCTTGTAGAGTTATAGACAGAACTCTCCGCCCACTCTTTGATCAGTCTATTCGTCATGCTGTGCAGGTGATAGTTACCGTGATTGCAGTCGATGACAATGACCCTACTATTCTTGCAGTCAACGCTGCTTCATTGGCACTGGCTGTATCAAACATTCCTTGGAATGGCCCTATTGGATGTGTGCGTATAGGTAAGTACGACGACGATACACTTAAGGTCAATCCAGCTCAGAGCCTCCGCGATGATGATTCTAAGTATAAATTTGACCTAACTGTCTGCGGTAAGGACGGTAGTATCAATATGATTGAAGCCGCAGCACATCAAACATCTGAAGATGAGCTTGAGCTTGCTCTTCTGAAAGCCAGTGAGGAAATTGCTAAGTTAGAAAATTTCCAAAAGGCTATCGTGGCAGAAATAGGCAATGAGAAAAGAGTAATAGAAAAGGAGGAGCTTAACCCTGAGTCACTGGCTCTTTTTAATGAGCAGATTTTACCAAAAATGCCTGAAGCCATATTTGCTGGACCTGGCAAGAAAAAGATAGACGAGCTACACAGTGTCTGGAATAAATTGGTAAAAGAAAAATATCCTGACAGAAAAAGTTTTGCCCCAGAGGACAATCTCTTTGACGATACTGAGAATGAGATTCTTCACAAGAAAGCTATTGAAGAAGATTTGCGCGCAGACGGTCGTGCAATGGATAAAGTCCGTGAGCTCTATGCTCAAGCCGGAGGAGTATCTACGGTCCTTCATGGTTCTGGAATATTCTACCGTGGAGGTACTCACGTACTCTCTGTGCTTACTCTTGGAGGACCAGAAGACAAGCTTCTGGTAGACGGTATGCAGTGGAAACAAGAAAAGAGGTTTATGCATCATTACAACTTCCCACCATATTCTGCGGGAGAAGTAGGACGTGCAGGATTTACCAATAGACGCGAAGTCGGGCACGGAGCTCTAGCTGAGAAAGCACTGGCTATGGTTCTTCCGGATGCTGTAACCTTCCCATATACTATGCGTGTGGTGTCTGAATCTATGGCTTCCAACGGTTCCACCTCCCAAGCTTCTATTTGTGCATCTTCTCTTGCTCTTATGGACGGAGGTGTGCCAATACTAGCTCCTGTTGCTGGTATTGCCATGGGTCTAATGTATGAGAGTGATGATAAATATAAAATTCTTACTGATATCCAAGGCCCAGAAGATCATCATGGAGATATGGATTTTAAAATTGCGGGTACTCGCAATGGAATTACCGCAATTCAACTTGATGTGAAGGTGGACGGAGTGCCGGTAAAGATTCTTGGCGAAGCAATGCGACAATCCAAAGAAGCAAGGCTTACCATATTAGATGCTATTGAGAAAGAAATATCAGCTCCGCGCGCTGAAATATCTCCAAATGCTCCTAAGATACTAAGCATCAAGATTAATCCGGATATGATAGGTATGGTTATCGGCTCAGGTGGTAAGACTATTAAAGAGATTAAGGAGCAATCTGGAGCAGAGATAACAATAGAGGATGACGGTACAGTATTCTTCACAGGTAAGGATGGCTCTGCAGAGAAGGCTATGCAAATAGTCCAAGAAATGACTCGTGAGTTTAACGTGGGTGAAGTCCTTGAAGGTAAGGTGGTGAAGATTGCCGACTTCGGAGCTTTCGTGGCTCTTAATAATTCTACCGATGGTATGGTACATATCTCTGAGCTTGCTCCATTTCGTGTGGAGCGAGTATCAGATATAATTAAAGAGGGTATGATAGTGCCGGTCAAAGTCATTAGTGTTGACCGTGAGCGTGGCAAGATAGGATTGTCTATCAAGGAAGCTAATAGTAATTTTTTCCCGAAACCTCAACCCAAAACTTCTTAAATGGAAAATGAAAAAGAGTTAAAACATAAAACAGTTGATACTTACGCGGAGGACATGGCGCGTGTTCTTCAAGATGATAAAGAAGGATTGGTAAAGAAGATAATCCACGAGGCCGAAGAGCGTGAAGCCGAGAAGAAAAATTTCTCTCCAGAATCCACGAAGAATAAAATATATATGTTCCTGAGTTTTCTTTTGGTGGCTTTAGCTGTAAGCATTCTCGTTATTTCTATTTGGGGTAGGCAAATGCAGACAGTTTCTGTACCTGAGCAGTTTTCTCATCTTATTTCAATCGAGAAAAGCTTTTTTATTGAAGTTGATGGGCTAGCCAGAGAAGCAGTAATAGCTAGTGTGGCCAATGAGATTAGACAGACAGACTTGAAGGATGGAGGAGTAGAGGGCATATATCTTACTTCGAATAAGCAAGTTGTAGGGCTTCGAAGCTTCATAAATCTATTAGAGATGAGCTTTGCCCCTGGACCATTTGAGCTGGTTAGCGACAACTTTCTAATTGGGGCTACGAACATGGGTGCGAAGGAGTCATTTATTTTAATCAAGGTTCGCTCTATGCTCGACGTCTTCACCCCAATGCGTGACTGGGAGGGGAAGATGTTTGCTGAGTTATATCAATTATTCAATCTACAATTAAATTCCGAAAACAATTACCTACTTACTAAAACTTGGGAGGATGGAGTAATTGATAATAAAAATGCCAGAATCCTCACCGACACAGAGGGTAACATTGTAATGATGTATGTCTTCGCCGATGAGGCCTCAGTGGTGATAATAAGTGGACGCGATGGTGCCAGAGAAGTAATGCTCCGCCTAAGACAGAGTGAGATTAAGAAGTAGCTGGTAATTCTATATAGAAAGTAGAGCCGGTGCCTGCGCCTGCGGACTCGGCCCAAACTCGGCCTTTGTGTGCTTCTACTATAAGCTTCACTGAGTATAGTCCGTAGCCCGTAGAGTCCACATTGACCTTTACAGAGTCCTTACCACGTCCACCTTCGGTGAATAGATTCTTTTTGTCTTCTTCGGTTATACCGATGCCTGTGTCTTTAACTGCAAGTAATAACTTGTCTTCATGTCTTTCCAATGTGATATTTATTCCTCCTTGTTTTGTGTATTTTATAGAGTTTTCTAAGAGATTATTTACTGCTTCTTTCAGCCAGAAGGAGTCGCCTAGGACTCCGTAATCTCCCTTCTCAATACTGTGTTCCAGTGTTAACCCATTCTTTTCAATACTAAGCTTTTTCTCAGACAGGACGTTTAGCGAGATATCTTTAAAATCAATTTTCTTCATATCGTACTTAACCAAACCTTTTTGCATATTTTCTGAATTTAGCACCATATCAATAGTTTTAATACCAGTATCGTTGGCCTCTAGTCCTTGCTCTGACCTCTTTTTAATCTCATCATTTATTTCGCCGAAAGTACCATCAAGTATTCCAGCGAAGATGTATTTAGAGTGAGTAAATGAGCCCTTAACCTTGTGAGTGATAAGGTGCATAAGAGACTCCCTTTGTTTTACTAAGTTCTTTAGATCCACATTAAGCTTAGCCAATTCCTCTTTTTGTTCCACTTCTCTCATTACACTTCTAATAAGCAGGACGCCGACTCCAACTAAGCTAATAAATACACCACCTCGTAAAAATATAGTGGAAATATCTGGCGCTTGAATGAATTGGAATAAAGCCAGAAGTAATAATATTACAATAAAGACCTCTGTCCCAATAATTTTTACATTGAAAACATTACTCCTCACCAAGGAATAGCTTGTAAAAACTATAAAAGGGAATACAAGCAAAGAGGCAATTGGTATATACGAAGAATTATTAAATATTACAGGCAATACAAAGTTGGTTGTCATTATAGAAAGAAACATAAAAACAATACCCGTTGTAATTAATACGAAGTTCTTTCTTTGCCCTTTCGGGGCTCTGAATGTTTTTACCAAGAAGATGACTGTGCCCAATAATACGTAGATAGTAGTAGTAAGACCGAAGACGGGCAAGAGTGGGCCATCTACTACCGAAATAATAGTTCCGTCCGGAGAAAGCTTGTCCGCTTTCTCGAAGACCAACGGAGTCAAGGTTAGGATTGAAACGAATGTTGTCCAGGCTAAAAGCGGTATACGTAAAATCCTAGATAAATTCAGTTCTAATTTTGGAAAAGATATTGAGAAAAGTAAAAAGAAAAACAGAAGCCAGGTCACAGCAAAAATTGTTAATCGTAAAATAGTAAAAGCTTCTATAGCAAATTGAGATTGGTAACTTAAATAATTTAAAATACCCCACAATGATATAAACAGAGACAATCCTAAGAAGATTTTATTCGTTGCACTTTTATTGTTTGCAAAATAAACTATAAAACCAATAATAACCGTCACAACTATTACTATTCCTATGGCCAGCAAGTCCCAATTTTGAGCAAGATAATTAAGCATTGTTTTTTGTATTATTTTTTAAATCTTTAATAAAATCCTCAATATTGTCCAAGGCCAGCTTCTCTGCTTTTTTATTCCAGAAGACATTTTTAAGAGGTTTAACGAAATCCTCTCCTCCAAAAAACTGATGTCTCACCACCCCATCTTTTTCTCCCACATCAGACCCCTTAATAACTGTATGTCTTATAATATCACTTTTTTTAGAAATTTTGTGACTTTGATTTATGGTTCCTTCTGGAATTATCGTATCATTATCTCCCCATATTAATATTGTGGGTATGTGGGCTGGTATCAATTCCAAATCTGCTCCTTTTTGGGTAACGTGTTTTGGGTAAAATGTGAGAGGGGATATTCCTAACAATCCTTTAATATGTGACTGGATGTGTCCGTACTTATTTAATTCGTCCTCAATCGGATGTTGAGCAAGTCGGGAAGCATATACAAATCCACCACTCATACCACCCAAGATTATGTGCTTAACGCCCCGCTCTCTCATTTTGGCTATTTTTTCAATTATGTTTTCAAACAAAATAGGCTCATTGAATTTATTAGCAAAATTTATTCTCCTTTTATCGCTTCCCGGTAAGATGGTTAGACCAAGTATTGTCCACAGATTTTTCTTTATATTTTGTCCTTCCCAAATATCAACACCCTCTATGCTCAACCCTCGATCTTTTAGCGGATTAAAAGCATCTAATAAAGATTGGGGTAGGCCTATTATTGGCCCAATAAAAACAAGGCCCATGTCCTTATAGTTATCTTTCAGTGTATCTTTCGCCCCCTTAGCCATCATGTCTTTATTGTAGCACTTTTATGTGTTTCTGATTTCTATTACAGGATCCTTTCTGCTACTACGAGCAGAGGCTTCTTGGGCTCGGCCAATACGAAACATAAAGAATGGAGTCTCGTCTTCTTTTAGTTTAAAAACAGAACGAATTTCCTGATAGGATTTCATTGCAATTTCTTTATGTTTTTCATTTAGAGTTCCACCGTCCTTATTATTCTTTAGGATGAATCCTAAGAACAAAGTAGCAGTAACAGGCTGGAACGATAATCCTAACGAGGTGGCCTTGAGCCAGATATTCTGCATTTCCATACCAAGTTTTATAAAATTTTCTGGAGTAACTTTTCTCAGGCTTAGTAAGCCTATAGTTGCACCAGTGGAATACAACACAGCATCTTCTTTGGCGATGAAGTGGGGGAAGCCAATCTTTACCGCGATTTTCATTAATTTCTTGTTGCTAGCTAGCTTGAAGAGAAAACGCTGGATTGGGTTAAATTCCATTGTCTTTATGTAGAGGCCATGCCGCTCTCTGTTTTCCTGTTCCTTAGACCACATAACATCCTTGAAGAGATATTCATGCAAGAGGGTGTTTTCTAAGATTATTATTTCCGCACTGCTCCCAGCAGCACCAGCAACTTTCTTATCTTCAGCGCTAGTTATAAATTTTAATACAAGATCTTCACCCAAGTCAGAGTTGTGAAGTAAGCTGCTTTCGCTCTCGGAGAGTCCACTGTTTTGATACGGGCGCCGGTTTGTAGATCTCTTTGGTATAAATTCGAACAGGGGTTGCTCACTATTTATGTCAGTATCTTCAAATATTATCTCAGCAACTAAATTTTGGTCTTTTGTGTTGGGTAATAACTTAATAATTGGCTTCAGACCCAACTCCAGAGAGGCTATTTCTATGTTTTTTATTAGGGCGCCATGAGCTATTAATGAACCACTTTGCATATAGTTTAAAAAAGGGTTGTCCCTCTCTGGAAGATTGTATATCTTTAAAGTTTCGTTTTCTATAACGAAACTCCACGGCTGAGAATTGTCACCAGAGGGAGCCATTACACCATATTTTAATATTTCTTTTATTTTTTTATCCATTTTTGTTTTGTTCCTGGTTTAAAGTGTTCTGGTGAACCATTAGTCCAAAGTGTAACACATACTCGCGCCTTATCACCAAACTTATTAATTGTCTCACGGTATTCCGAATTTGTCTTTAGTAACTGCCTATGTATTGTGTCCCGTGCTTTATTTTCTAGATCTTTAGAAGCCCTTAATCCAGCTTTTAATTCAACGTTGACAATCAGTTTCGGATTGTGATCCTTGGAAAAACTGGACTCAAGGGTGAATTTACCAGTAAATTTCTCTTGCATGTGTGGCCCTAAGAGGACTTTTCTTAGGGGGCCGGGGTAAACCTGAAACGCATAATAACTTACCGAGAAATCACTTCTTTCGAAAACATACACGAACGGGAGTTCCCAGACGGTCTTTTCTAGATTATATAACTTGGCCTCTTTTACAAGGTCAATGTTAAACTTTTTGAGAATAGATTTCATTTGATTAAAACCAATAATTCCACCCCTGTCTTCCAAGTTGTATCTAATTAAGCTAATTCCGCTGTCACTAGTACAAAGCAAATTGTTACCTATGGATTCAAAATAAAATAATTCTGGCAGATACTGGGTGAGGGTGGGTATTTTAACAATATCACCAAATATCTCTTTATAAAGTTGCGGATTTTTTTCTGATAACTTGCGTATTAATATGCATATAGGGGTCTCGTAAGACATTGTGCCGAGGTCCACTGTTCCATAATGGTTGAGAGTATCTAAGAATATGTTTTTACTTCCAATTATTTTACCAATATAATCTCTAAATGATTCAGGAAATGCTTCAGCAGAGAACACGAATTTAATATTATATTTTTTCCAATTAAGACCCCGGTTGATGCCGATATCAAGAATATCTTTAGCAAATGGTCCATAAGCACCGATGATGATTTGGTCATAATGTGCACCTATTTTCTCCACTGTTTTCAACACAGAAGATGTGTCTATACCTGTATTGATAATACTTAAAGGATAGTCACTATCCCTGGCTATGGTATTAATTACTTCGTAAGTAAACACACCTCCAATCCATGGCCCCATAGGAAAAGCGTTGATGTATAAGGTTTTATTGTTTTGAATATTAAAATTAGTTCTGAGATATAACTCCGCATATATCTGATATTGATCGTCTTGAGCCTGCGTCCTTGGGAAATAAAATGGCTCTCCGGTGGACCCAGATGTGGTGGCAAAGACTTGTGGAGCATTGGTTAATTCCCCCTTTTTGAATAATTTCTCAAAGGAGTAAGAGCGTAAATAATTAGTCTTACTTGGTGTTGGCAGATTTTTAAAATCATTAATAGTTTTTATTATAGGAATTTTACCCAGATACTTTTTTAGGAAATCTTGATAGGCAGGAATTTTATTTGTTTTTAGAAAGTTTTTTAAGACATTTATCTCACCCCTTTTCAGCCAAAAGGATTCTTTTTTTACTTTGAGTAGTCTTTCTAATTTTAGAGCTTGATTGTGGGTATTCATTTTGTTTTATTAATAATTTTCTCCGCCATCATGTCAGCCACTTCGGCAGGGGGTCTATTTTCTTTTTTGGAGTTTGCTACGATTTTTTTTAAAGTATTTTTTATATTTCTTACTTTCTTTTCAATTCTTTTAGCATTGAAATCTTTATTCTCATATTCATCTACTACGCTTATGAGGCCTCCCGAGTTTACGACATAGTCTGGTCCGTATAATATACCCTTATTATGAATTTCGTTTCCTATTTTTTTACTTTCTAGCTGGTTATTGGCTGCCCCAACAATTATTTTACATCTTAGATCCTTTAGCGTCCGCTTGTTAAGTGAGTGAGATAATGCACAAGGCATATATATATCTACTAATTGCTTTTGGATTTTGTCTGGAGTAATTATAGTTACCTTCGGGAAAAGTTTTTTAATAAATTTTGTCCTTTCTGTATTGGTATCTGAGATGTATATCTTCTTTGCTTTTTTGTAAATTAATTTTAGAAATTCATGTCCAATTGTTCCAGCTCCTTGAATAGCGAAAGTCCTACCTTTAATATGTGAAGTGCCAAATACTTCTTTACATAAAGTTTCCATAGAAACAAATATTCCCAAAGCTGTATACTTGGCGGGGTTTGAATTTACACCCACTATATATCTACTGACTGTTTTCATGTTCTTCACATCATTCAAATCTATACCTACATCTGCTCCAGTAATAAATCTACCCGAAAGCTTATTGAGCTCTTTCGCATACTTTTCTAGCATTTTATCTTTTGAGTATTTTTCATTTTTTATTATGGTTGCCTTCGCACCTCCATACTTGAGTCCCGCCATGGCGCTCTTGTAGGACATCAGCTTAGACAGTCTTAAGGCATCCCTGATGGCCTCTTTTTCATTTTTGTATTTCCAGATACGTGTCGCTCCAAAAGAGGGTATATACTTAGAGTTTTTGTGAAAAGCGATAAAACCCTTTAGCCCGGTGTTGGGGTCTTTTATGCTTATCACAGAATGGTGGCCGTCAAATTCCGGTAAGTTTTTTATTTCTGTTTTCATAAGACAAATATTTTCTTCATAATATACTTCCCGTTGTCTTCTTTGTTTATTATCTTTTTTAGCATTACGGTAGCTACTACTCCTCCTAATATGGCAGCCGAGCCAAGCTGAGACCAAGAGACTAGATCACCCCGCAGGGTTTTTTGTGCTGATTTTAGCATTTTGGGGTCCACGTTCTGCTTGCCACCCATAATGTCTTCAATTATGACCTTACCCATCATCTCCATACTAGGGGGCTTTGATAGAATTTTTTGCCAATATGAAATATCTTTATCAAATATCTTTTTGTAACCCAAATCATATCTCTCTACATGCAGTGTTACTCCATCTCCATTGTCGGTCACCATTATGACAGGCACTTTATACTTAAGGGCTAATTTTCTTGTTTCAATTTTGAATGGCAAGCTATCAACCTCTTCAATTATTATGTCTATTTTTTTATTTCTTAAAAGCTTCTCTATATTTTCTTTAGTTGCTCCTTTGTCTAGCATATTCACTTTAGCAAATGGATTGTCTTCGTATATTCTTCTTGTGGCAATAACCGTCTTGTTCATACCTATTTGATGAGTGCCAGCTATTATTCTATTGAGATTGGTTGTATCTAGGTCGTCAAAGTCAGCTATTGTTATTTCATTAGAAATTCCTGCTTGAGTTAAGACAAGAGATATGTTGCTACCCACGCTCATGCCGAACACGGCCACTTTAGTATTTCGAAGTCTGATTTGTTCCGCTTTTGTTATTAAATCTCTATTTCTGTTAGTTTTTAATTCTAGATAGTCTTCTTTCTTAGCGTTCTTAACAAGAGACAAGTTCCACGGATAAAATATGTAAGTATATTTATTTTTTAGCTTTTCTGAAAAGTCTTTGAATTCTTTTGTTTTATAGCCCTCCTCTTTTTTTTTACCAGCATATTGTGGATTGTGTATTATGAACAACTCTTTTATTTGATGAGAAAAAGCATCTACAAAGTTTATGTGCTTTTGCTTTTTTAGCTTATTGGCCTCATCCTCATTGAGAATCATGGGCTTATAGTCGTGTTTCAGCAACATATTTGATGGTGTCTAATCAGTAATATACCTTTACTGTATCATAGATTCTAGCCTCTTACCACAGGCCTTTTGGCCTTGTTGCTTTGCAAATCTCTGGCGTGTTATGATTTGTCTATGTTAGATAAGAAGAAAATCAAAATACAATTAGAACAAGAGCGAGATATGCTAGTGGGTCAGCTGAAGGATATAGGTAAGCTCAATACCGAGACCAATGAGTGGGAGGCAATGCCAGAGGCCTTGGATTATAGAGAGTCTGACCAGAATGATATGGCTGACCGTTTCGAAGACTACGAAGGGCGCAGCTCTATGATTCGCTCCTTAGAGCCCAGGCTACAGAACATCCTCTTAGCTCTTAAGGGTATCAACAGAGAATCTTTCGGTAAATGCGAAGTCTGCAAGAAGGATATAGAGAGTGCTCGTATGGATGCCAATCCAGCTGCTCGCACCTGCAAGAAACACCTAGAGAGTGGAAAGTAAAAAGTAGAAAGTGAAAAGTTGAAAGTATTTTTATTAAATTTACAAACTTGATAACTGTACACTTTTAACTTTATACTTACTTTTATGGCTTTTGCTAAAGTATATTCTGCACAAGTAAATCTGCTATCAGGAACCCTCGTCACTGTAGAGGTAGACCTTTCTCGAGGTCTACATGCCTTCTCTGTGGTGGGTCTGCCGGATAAGGCAGTAGATGAGTCCAAGGATAGAGTTAGCTCTGCCATTAAGAATTCTGGTTTCAAATCTCCTAAAGAAAAGAATCAAAAGATAATAGTTTCGCTTTCACCGGCCGACCTGAAGAAGGAAGGGCCGTTTTTTGATTTATCTATTGCTCTCTCATATATGCTCGCCTCTGGTGATGTGAAGTTCGACCCAGAAGGCAAGCTGTTCCTCGGAGAGCTTGGGCTAGACGGCACTCTCAGGCGAGTGCGCGGAGCTTTGCCAATAGTCCAAGAAGCCAAGAGGCTTGGACTAAAGGAAGTCTATCTGCCGAGAGAAAATGCTACAGAGGCAGCCCTTGTGGAAGGTATTACTATATATGGTGCCGAGAGTTTAGAGGAGGTGGTTGAGCATATAGATGAGAGTAGGAGAAAGTTAGTAAAAGAAGGTAAAGATAAAAAGAAAATAAAACCTCACCCTCAGACCAAGGTGTCTTATGCTAAAGAAAATAAAGGCGCTGACTTCTCTGATATAAGAGGCCAAGAGGGCGCTAAGCGTGGGCTTGAAATAGCAGCTGCGGGTGGGCACAACATAGCTATGTATGGGCCTCCTGGTACAGGGAAGACCATGCTCGCGAGAGCATTCTCGGCACTTCTGCCAGATTTGTCACTCGATGAAGTTTTAGAAATAACTGGTATACATTCTATTGCAGGCAGTACACGTGGCGAGCTGGTGTGCGCTCCGCCATTTCGGGCTCCGCATCATACATCGTCTTATGTATCTATTATCGGTGGTGGAGCCTTCCCGAAGCCAGGGGAGGCTACGCTCGCTCATCGAGGGGTGCTTTTCCTAGACGAATTTCCAGAGTTCGAGAAGAGGGTGCTGGAGTCTCTCCGTCAGCCACTCGAAGACAATGTTGTCTCCATAGCTCGCGCTCGAGGTTCAGCAATATTTCCTTCGAATTTTATTCTAGTTGCTGCTATGAATCCCTGTCCGTGTGGCAACCTCGGCAGTAAACAGAAAGCCTGTATTTGCAAACCGTCTGATTTAGATAGATACAAAAGGAAACTATCAGGCCCTATTATGGACCGCATAGATCTTTGGGTGCTAGTAGGTAATGTAGACTACAAGAAGCTTGGAAGTGAGGGCACGGGGGAGAAGAGTGATAAGATACGAGAGCGAGTGATGCATGCGAGGAGAAGACAACAAGATAGATTTGCTAAGCTTGGAAAGAAAATAAATACCAACAGCGAGATGAATGTGAAGGACCTCTCAAGTATTGTGAAACTTAGTAAAGAAGTGCGCGACATCCTAGACGACAGCGCCGAGCGCCTAGCCCTCTCCGCTAGGGCGTATCATAGAGTCATCAAGATAGCTCGTACTATAGCCGACTTAGAAGGCAGTGAAGATGTAAAAGCGAATCATATATTAGAAGCGATTCAATACCGACCGAAGGTGAATTCATAAGCCCGTTTAGAGTTATCCACAGAATGTTTGTTGACAGTGAACGAGCGTTCACTTATACTATATACATAACCAAGTCGGGTTATTTATAAAAATTTAATTACGCTAATTGCAACTATTGATTGGCTAATGCGAAAATAAAATGTCACAAACACAATATTTAAAACTAATAGAGAAGGAGATACAGAGAATCAACAAGAAGATTGATATGAAGATAATGCGAGGGGAGGACTATCGCGAGGAAGCTCGAGATCACAAGATTCTTCTTCGCCGAATGCGCTACCACACCAAGCAGAGTCTATCACAGAGAATGATTCATCTCTTTTTTCGTAAAGACATAAGTCTTTACGCATAAATTATGCAAAATATTTACCAGAGCAAATTAGAATCTTTCTACAAAGACAACAAGCGAATGCCGACATACTCGGAGATGATGAAGCTCTTTGGCTTCAAGTCTAAGAATGCGGTCTTTCGTATTGTGGAGAAGCTCATAGATGCTGGACTCGTAGCCAAGGATCATCTTGGCAGACTCGTCCCCAACCACAGCTTCGGAGAGATACAGGTAGCTGGATTAGTTACCGCCGGCTTGCCTGCGTCTGTGGATGAGGAGCAAGTAGACACTATCTCTCTAGAAGACATGCTCATAGGCAAGAAAGAGCTCACCTATATGCTCGAGGTAGACGGTGACTCTATGATAGAAGCGCATATCGAGCGAGGAGATATGGTCTTAGTAGAGAAGACTAATACGGCCAAGGATATGGACATAGTCATAGCTGAAGTAGACGGGGAGTACACTATGA